>JAHJQH010000035.1 GCA_018819375.1 Nanobdellota archaeon | reverse complement strand
GTGATTGAGATTTAAAAGTAAAAGTGATTGAGATTTAAAAGTAAAAATGGTTGAGATTGAAAAGATAATTGGGACTTTGGAAAGCATATTAAGGAGGACTGGGTCAGCCAGAGGTGTGCAAAACAAGCTAATCACATGTTCGAGAGAGGTTACCAAAGGTTTTGGAGATGATTTTGGAGTTAAAGGGGGCAGGGTTTACCTTTTTAGTGATGGACAATATTTTTTGGATAATCAATGTGGTGAGCCAAAACTGAAAAGAGGGTATAGCATTCCTGCAATAAGCGAACCTTTTACGAAAATCATGAAAGAAGGGATTGTTTTGTCTCGAGAAACAAGACCTGAGTTAGTAGCGAGCGGGATAGATTATTTTTTAGGCATGAAAGCTGATGCCGGGAATTATGTCTTGGCGTGGACAATTGAGAATGAGAGAGACCCTGAATTATTCTTGTCTGTGATGAAGGCATTTAGGCAGGGATTTAAATCACAGATTAATGCAGGAAAATATCAAGACCAGATAAATTTAGCGAAATGTTTTCAGAAAGCTTTTTGTGATGTCTCTGACTTGGGATTAAAAGATTATGACATTGCTGCTTTTGTCTCTCAAGCAGAGGGTGTTGGAGGGGATGTGTTATACACCCATAAAACAAAAAAAGGTCTTGAAATAGTTATTGGTGATTCTTCTGCCAAAAGTCTTGTGGCACTTGTTCCGACCAGCATATTTTATGGAAATCTTGCTTCATTCAGTGGAGAAGAAAGCATTTCTGCCCAAGCAATGAAAAAGACTAATGATGGTTTGTATAACTTAAACCAAAGAACTGGGTCAAGTTCTTTCATAACAGCGCAATACATACGCCTTTTGCATGATGAAGAAAATAGGGTTATGCATTATTCCACTCTGGGCCATCATCCGCCCATTCTTCTTAGAGACGGAAAAGCATCTCAATTAAAAGATGGTTCTGGTTTGTTGTTAGGTCTTGTAAAACCTATTCAAGTTGAGAGACATAAAATAACACTAAAAGAAGGTGATGTTTGTATTAGTTACTCGGATGGTGTTGTTGAGGGCCGCAATGTTCGTGGTGAGATGTTTGGTGAGGAGCGTTTGATTGAACTTGTGTTAGCTAATAAAGAATTACCTGCCAAAAAAATAATCAGTAGAATCAAAAAGGCAGTTGGTTCATATTCCAATCTCCCAAAAGACCGCAGGGCAGGGAACATAATAGATGACAAAACTCTCGTTGTGATAAAGGTTTTACCTGTATAAAATGTAAATCTTACCTGTATAAAATGTAAATCTTACCTGTATAAAATGTAAATCTTACCTGTATAAAATGTTTGAGAAAAAATCAATCTGGTCAAGGCGGTAGAACACAAAGAGCAGGGTTACCACAAGAACAAGCACCAAAACTGCCAGTCCTATTTTTGCATAGAAGTTGAACTGAAGCCATTTCTTGTTTTCTTTTGCTTCTTTCAGGTTTTTTAGCTGTAGCTCTTCACTAAATGAAATCCTGTATTTTTCTCCATCAGAGTCTATCTTGTAACCTTTTCCGTCTTGGGTGAAATACTTGACATCCATGGTTTTTGTGGGGTTTATGTTGTTTATAAAAATTATTATTATGGGATAGTTACATTAGAGTGAGAGATTCCTGCGGGAATTATTCTTTTTCTGTATTTTGTGGCTCCAGATATCCTGCTTTGGTGAGTGACCCCGCCCACTTTCCTGTGCTTTTCAGATTTCCTACTGCCTTGTGTATTTCGTAATGTTCACCTAACAGGTGTTGATTACATAATAATTTTGGACCTATTAGTCACATTCTCATTTTGTATAATTAAAGAGTGAATAAAAACATTTATATAAGTGTTTTTCCTTGTTTGATTATAATATTAAAAATTAAAGGGAGGTGAGATAAATGGCAAGGAAATGGAATACCTGGACGTGGGTTGCTCTAATTCTCTTGATTGTAGGTGGCCTGAACTGGGGGTTAGTTGGTATCTTTAGCTGGAACCTTGTAGATGCAATTTTTGGAACTTTCCTGCAAAGAATAATTTATACCCTGGTAGGTGTTGCTGCAATATACACTATTTTCTGGATTTATAAGAAATAGGGTTCTGCCCTATTTTTTTATTTTTTGAACAAAAAGTTTTTAAAGCTGGAAGTGGCTTGTTGTGATATAAAAAGGTGATTAGATGGCTACTGCATATGTGAATCAATTGTTTGCATTTAGCGTGTTATTTCTTGTTGGGGTGATAGTGTCTTTTTTTTCTGCGAAAATCAAGTTATCAAATGTGCTTCCACTTATTCTTATTGGAATACTTTTTGGTTATTTATTTGGTTTTGACCCTTCTCTTGTCGCAACTGTTGGATTGTTTGCGTTAATTCTGATTATCTTTGAAAGCACTTCCAAGTTTAAGATCAGGGAAATTGGAGAGCTGTCACCTTATGCCCTTAAATTGACTACTGTGTTCTTCTTTTTTAATCTCATTTTTCTCACTGTTTTTGCCAATCTCCTTTTTGGAACTGATTTTTCCTTCAAGAGTTTTATCTTGGCATTTGTCTTTGCTGCACTTATGAGCGGAACAAGCCCTGATGTCGTGCTTGTTATGTTCAAGGACGTGAAAGACAAACTAATTGACCTGCTCAGTTTTGAGGCTATCATCAACACTCCACTAACTGTTCTTTTTCCAATATTAATCGCTGAGTTTTATATGGGAGTGTTTCAGGCCAACATTATTCTTAAGACATTTGCACTTGGAATAATGGCTGGCATCGGAACTGGATTGTTTTTTGGTTTCTTGCTCTTAAAAATTTTAAAGGGATGGTATATGAAGAACCTTTCTCCTCTTTTTGTAATAGCGTGTGCCCTTATCACCTACAGTCTTGCAGAGAGTATTGGGGGTAATGGGGTGCTGGCTGTAACTGTTCTCGGCGTGGTGTATGGCAGACTTGCGATACAAGAAAAAGAAAATCTTGACAAATTTACTTCCATATTCACTGATTTTGTGAAGATAGTCGTGTTTGTGATGATTGGCATGCTGATTAAGATTCCCCTGAACAAGGTTTTCTTCTTGAAGTCAATTGTATTGTTCCTTATTTATTTGGCAATAAGATATTTCAGTGTCAGTACTGCATTCAAGAAAGCAAAGCTTAGTATCAAGGATAAGCTGTTTATGACCATGAGTGTTTCCAAGGGCATTGCAGTTGGTGTTGTGGTGTTAATTCTGGCTTCCCTGAACATTCCTGGATTGAAGCCTTTCCTGGAAGTCAGTTTGTTATTTATTTTGTATAGTGTTATTATTTCAACACTGACAATAAGATTCATGAAATTCTTTGTAAAAAAAGATGTTGCTGTGGAGAAAATAGAGAAAGCTGGGAAGAAGAAGTGTGGGGATTTGAAAGAATGATAATCTGCGGAGTGGCTGGGAATATTGGAGAAGGTTCTGAGGATAGTTTTGAAAAGATTAGGAGTTTTGGGATTGCGCAGGAAATTGAGTTTGTTCGTCAGGTTTATATGAAAGTTGATGAGGCAATGAGGTTGGGAAAGTTGTGTAAGGGGTTGAGGTTATCTATTCATGCCCCTTATTATATCAATCTGGCTTCTAAAGAAAAGAGAAAGATTACAGAAAGTAAAGAGAGGATTCTGAGAAGCTGCGAAATTGGGCATTTGCTTGGTGCTCGTGATATAGTTTTTCATGCTGGTTATTATCAGGGCAGGGAGAAAGAACAAATTTATGAGATGGTTAGGAATGAGATAGATGATATGCAGAAAGAAATAAAAAAGCGCAGATGGAAAGTAAAGTTGTGTCCTGAAACAACAGGGAAAGAAAGTCAGTTTGGTGACTTGGAAGAAATTTTCAGGTTGATGAGGGAAACTGGATGCGGGGTGTGTATTGATTTTGCTCATTTGAAAGCGAGATGTCAGGGAGAAATGAGTTATGCTGAAATGCTGGACAAAATAAAAGGGAAACTTGGCAATAAGTGGATTCATTCTCATTATTCTGGTATTGAATACGGCGCAAAAGGAGAAAAAAGACATCTTGTCAGTGACATTGGTGATTTTAAGAAGCTTGCAAAAGAAATTCTGAAGCGAAGAATGAATTTTGTAATCATAAATGAGAGCCCTGACCCACTTGGGGATTGTTTGAAGATGAAGAAGATTGTGGCAGGGTTATCCTGAGATAATTTTCTCAATTATATCCTTCTTTTTTATGTTTAAATAGATTGCAAATCCGTGTTTTGTTTTTCCGTAAGGCAGGATTACCTGATTTTTTATTAAGTCCTTGATTACGTAATTAACATCTCCCTTGAAATGTGAGGGTAATCCGTGTTTGAATCTTTCTACGAGCATATGACCTTTGCCCCAACACTTGTGAGTATATAATTTCCTTATTATTGACTTAGTAATTATTTTGTAAGTTTGAGGGTCTATTTTTGGCATAAGGATATTGCATTAGAAAAAGACTTAAATCAAGTGGTTCTGTTCGTGGCTCTTAGGGGTTATTAATAGAAACGTTTATATAGTTGTTGGTGTTGTTGATGTTGTTGGTTGATATGGAAAATAAATCCATCTTTTTGAAGGTATTTGGAGATTACCCTTTAAATAAGGTGATGGATTTCTTGATTACTTATGAGGATTTTGACTATCCGATGAAGGAAATTGCTGTTAAGTCTGGTGTTGGTTATTCTACCTTGAAATTGTTTTGGAAGCATTTGGTCAAATTCGGGATTGTAAAACACACGAGAGATATTGGCAATGCCAAGTTGTTTAAGTTAAATGTAGAGAATCAGATTGTCAAGAAATTCTCCAAGTTTTACTTAGACCTTGCTAAAGTCGAGACAGAAAAATATCTAGGTAATAATGTTGCAAGAGTAAGAACCTGAGACAGAGAAGATCTGAAATAGAGAGAAATAAAATCCAAAAGGTATTTAAGAAGGATTTGTTTTATTTATTCTGATGAAATCATCTTTGGAAAAGGGGTTTGGTTTTGGGTTGACTTCTGGAATAATTACCACGCTTGGATTGATTGTTGGTTTGCATTCCAGCACTCATTTACCTATTGCCGTGATTGGGGGGATAATTATTATTGCCATTGCAGATGCTTTTTCTGATGCTATGGGCATGCACGTTTCTGAAGAGTTTGAGTTGAAACATTCTAAGAAAGAGGTGTGGGAGTCAAGCATAATGACATTTTTTTCAAAATTTGTTTTTGCTTTAACCTTTGTTATTCCTTTTGTTTTGTTTGAGTTGTCTACTGCGATTTTTGTGAGTATTGCGTGGGGCTTATCCTTGATTACAGGATTTAGTTTTTATCTTGCCAAGAGGGAAAAGATAAAACCTTACAAAGTTGTGATAGAACATCTTGCTATTTCAATACTTGTCATTATTGTTGCTCATTATGTCGGGGATTTGGTGAGAAGTATTTTTGGCGGCTAGCTATTCTGATTCCATACCTCATTGAAAAATTTTGTGTATATCTTAGATATTTGTTTTGATTCAATTAGGTATCCTATTGGTTTTTCCCCCCATGAAAAAAAGGCAACTTTATTGTTACATATACTTATGTTTGAGGGTATAGGGGATGTAGGATATCTAATTTGAATTAGTTTTCTATCATTGAACAGAGATTTTAATTCGGCTGAGGCTAATCCCTTTGTTATTAAGCCTTTTTCTTTTCTTCTTAGGTCATATTTTCTGAAAAACTTTTGTATTTCTTCGTTGTATTCTTTTACATCAATCGCAAAGAAAAGATATTCATCATTTTTTCTTGAAGTTTCTATTAAAAGATTTAACATACTGATTATTCCCTTTGTTCCTTCGAAGATTTCTGCTTGTTGTTTTTCTTTTGTTAGTTTTTGTTTTAGTTCTAATTGAGGGAGAATTTGTAACAATTTTTTCTTTTTCTCTTCTATAAAGTCTATGAGTTGTTTTGGTTTTACACTCTGATAATACTTGATTTTCCCTTTTTTTATATATGAGACTAATCCTTTTTCTATTAACGTGTTTATAGAATTATGAACTGCTGAACTTGCCATGCCTGATTTTTCTATAATTTGGCCGACTTTAGTATTTCCTAGCTCTAAAAGGGTAAGATATATCTTTATCTCTCCTTTACTTAACCCTAATCCTTCCAGTATAGATGTGTCCATAAACTTTGTGTGAACTTTGGATTATTTAAATGTTTCTATAACTCTCTATTTCTGGAGAGTTAATGTTTATATTCTAGTATGTAACTACTAAAGTATGACAAAAGAAAATGAATCAGAAAAAAGTGGATATGGTGGATTCTCTGACAATCCATTGATGCTTGGTTATGATAATCAAATATTTGAGGGTGATAAGGACTTGGGTTTTAGATTCCCAGAATGGAAGGTCATATCTTCAAAGGGTTTTGTTTCATTAGAAGAAGTCATAAGAAAAACAAAAGGAAATACAGGCTATACTACAATACTCAATGTTGGAGATTCTTCAACTTCAGGGTGGGATAGTAATCAAACCTTTAAAGGAAATAAGGATACAAATGCTCCTTTCTTTAATTACAAAACCTATTCAGATTTGTTAGAGGAACAACTATTCGCAAATGTGATAAACGCAGGAGTTCCAGGATATACAAGCTATCAAGGAAGGAAAAATCTAAAAAGATTATTAAAAAAATTAGCAACTGATAATATAAAAGTAGATTATGTTACAATTTACTTCGGAAATAACGATTGCGCTTACAATAAAATAGAAGATAGAGTTAGGATTGATAGAAAGCAACCTTCTGAAAGAAATAGTGGAGAAAGAGTTAGTGTTAAGGATTATAAAAGAAATCTTAAATCAATAATTGAAACTGCAAGAGAATATGGTGTAAAACCTGTATTGATTGTTCCCCCAGTTCATTACGATTGGGAGCCAGGAATTAGGGCAGATAAGCATAGAGAGGAATCAATAGAAATTCTGAAGCAATTGGGAGATTGTCCTTTAACAAGAGAACTTCAAATAGCAAAAGAACTTTATGACCAAAAAAAATATAAACAAGCATGTCAAACTGAGAGAGTTTTACCAAGATTAAAGAAAGAATATAAGAAGGCTTTGATTTGGGTGGCAAGAGAAACTAAAACAGATTTGATTGATGTGCAGAACCAAATTCCTTTAACAGAAAACTCTGAATATTTTGCCGATTATTGCCACCCTTTAGAAAAAGTTAATCAAATGATTGTAGATAAATTTAGGAAAATTAGGAGTAGAGATTTATTTCATAAGCCAATAAAAGAAAAGGTTTTTGGTTTTTTAAAAAAAGAGAATAACAAAAAAGAATATCTAAAATGCCAATCACCAACACCTCCCTCCAATATTTACACCCTTTATTAAACCATCCTTAAGTTTCCTGTTATCTTGTCTATTTTTTGTTCGTCGTCTGGGCCGATTGCGAGTGTGGTTGTTGTTGGTTTCTTGAAAAAGGTTCGTGCTGCATCTGTGATTAATGCTGTCTTTAGTTTTGCTTTTTTTGCCAGTTTTTGATAATGGATTAGCTCTTTCTTGTCTTTTACTTTTAGAACCACTTTTTTCATTCCCTGTGATACCCACCCGTCCACTTTTTTTTGTTTTGATTCTAATGTTACCTGCACAGAAGCGTGACTGCACTGGACTGCCATTTTTCCTGCCGGCATCTTTAGGTCTTCTCTGATTAGAATTACTTGTTTTAGTTGCATAAATGTGAAGAATGTGTGCTGGTTTAAATAAGTTCCGAATGATTTAAATATTCTGAAGTTGGGGTTTATTTTACGGGCTCGTGGTCTAGCGGCTATGACATCACCCTTACAAGGTGGAGGTCGGGTGTTCAAATCACCCCGGGCCCATTTAACCTTAAATAAAAGATAGGGTCAAAAGTCATCGTCACTACCAACAAAAGGGATTTTCAATCCCTTATTTGCGCCGATAGTATAGTGGTTATTATGGGGCCTTGCCAAGGCTTCGACCCGGGTTCAAGTCCCGGTCGGCGCATCGATAATTTTTTATACTTTTCTGTCTAACCTGATGAGCATGAAAATGTTAAAAAACATTGAAGGTAAAATAATTGACCTGATTGCAGCAGACAGGGCTTATATGCCTATAAAAAGCTTTGCTGGTAAACTAGACAGAAAAAGACCAAAACTTGCTGGACTGGTTGGATTATCCAAAAATGAAGAAAGGTTTGATGGAGAACGGGTTTTTGCATATGTAAGGGAAGTTGATGAGAGCAAAGCAAGAGGATTAAGAGAGGGGGTGGATCTTTTTAGTAAAAGACACCCAGAATATGGAGAGATATTGAATGGTATTATTGAGGAAACAAGAAAACAGCACGAAGTTCATCTGTATTTTGGAACCCTGCCTAACAAAACACTGACAAGAGAGGATTATGTTGGTGTGATGATGAACTTGGGGCTAAGTCAGCATTCTGCTGAGAGGTTTTATCCAATTGTTATGGAGATAACAAGAAGCATACAAAAACAGAGAAAGGGAAATGGAAAAGACCTGAGAAGCATCATGATTGGATGATTCTTTTTTTTATTGTTTGTATGAAACATATCTTGTAAGACAGAAAAGATTATAAACCCTTCAGGGTGGTGGTTCGGACTTGCCTTAACAAGTTTTGATAAGAGGAGGAAGATATGGTGTTGAGAACAGGATATGAGGATATTGCAGCCTGGAAAATTCAGTGGGTTGGTAATGGGAAAAGCCCAAATGAAATGTTTAAGAAGATAAGTGGGGAGATAGGAAAATTAGAGAGTTTATTAATTGGAAGTAATTTAAGAAAGGAAATTTTTAGAAGTAGGTATGATAATACACTTACTGATGCAAGGTTTAGAGTATCTTGTTACTCAAAAAGCATGAAACCAGCCGATTTTGGCATTTCAGGAGACAAACGATTTGAATACTCAAGCAAGCAGTGCAGAGGATTTGTTGTTAAACTCAGGGCGGATAGTAGTTGTGTGCGAAAACCTTCTGTAATAAATGTTTATGATGGAATTGATAAGTGGTTTAGAGGAGTGAGGAACGGGCATTATGGCTGTGTAGAGTCTTTGTTCAGCACAAATGGGAAATATTTATAGAGAATTATAGTCTAACAGACAAGTTCGGTGCAAAGACTTTTAAAGCGGCAGGTATTATTTGTGTTTTATGGTTAAACTATCTCCTTCAACAATTAATTTGATGCTGGAATGTCCGAGGTGTTTTTGGCTGCATGTTGTTAAGGGAGTTAAAAGACCAAGTGGTGCTTTTCCTTCTCTTCCTTCTGGTATGGACAAGGTTTTGAAAAAACATTTTGACAGATTTATGGAAAAAGGAGAACTGCCTCCAGAATTAAGAGAGAATGAAGATGTGAATGGGTGTAAATTGTTTGAAGACAAGGAGAAACTGGAGGAGTGGAGAAATAATTTCAAGGGAGTGAAGTTTGTTGATGATGGAAGTGGAATTGTTTTGTCTGGTGCTGTTGATAATATTCTTGTCAAAAAAGAGAAACTGATTGTGCTTGATTATAAGACAAGAGGCTTTCCAGTAAAGGAAAATACTCACGAGCATTATCAGGCTCAGATGAACCTGTATAATTTTCTATTGAGGAAAAACGGGTATGAAACAGAGGATTATACTTTTCTCTTGTTTTATTATCCTGTTTCTGTTACAGAGACTGGCGAGGTTATTTTTGACACGGTTCTAAAAAAAATCAGCACAAGTGCAGAAGAGGGGGGGAAGTTGTTTGAAAGGGCTATTGAAATTGTCAAAGGAGAGATTCCTGAAGCAAGTGACGGGTGTGAGTATTGCAGGTGGGCTG
>JAHJQH010000034.1 GCA_018819375.1 Nanobdellota archaeon | reverse complement strand
CTCCAACAAAAAACCCTGGAAGCGATTGTAAATTTTGCGGTATCTCTAAGAGAGATTGTTCTGAAAGATGGGGATGAATCATAACAGCACAGGAAGAAGCCTCTTATCAACCAACTAAACCAACTCATTCTTACCCTCTACTTCGCTATAATCAAAAGTAGAGGGTAAGGTTTATAAACAGGGAGATATTAGTGGTTTTATGGTTTATATTTACAGAAAAATAATAGGGGACAAGAACTATTACTACCTGAGAATTTCTGAAAAAAAAGGAAACAGGGTAATGGCCAAAGACTTAGCATACTTAGGAAACTCCTTGAAAGAGGTCAGGGAAAAAATAAACAACCTGCATAAATACAAAGAACAAATAAGAAAATCACATAAAAAAATAAATCAGTTTCTGCAGTCCAACCATTATCTGGAGAAGATAAAAGAACTCAAATTAAAAAAAGACCCTTTTTTGGAGAACAAGTTACAGGAAGTAGAATCTTGTAAGCTTCATTTTAATAAAATCTTCAAAAAAGAAAATGACCTGACAAAACAAGAGATACTCAAACAATTTGTTATGGAATTTGCTTTTAACACCACCTCAATAGAAGGTAACACGATTACCTTAAAAGAAACAAAAAACCTGTTGGATGAGGGGATAACCCCAAAAAATAAAACCTTAAGAGAGATTTATGACCTTCAAAACACAGAAAAGGTTTTCTTCAGCATCCTAAAAAAACAACTGGAAATAAGTCATAAAACAATTATGGGTGTGCACAATAATTTACTGGACAAGATTGATAACAGGGTAGGTGGTTACAGGACAAGGGATGTTAGGGTAATCAACGCTAATTTTAAGACTACCCCGCACCAATATATAAAAGAAGATATGGGGATCCTGCTCCAGTGGTACGAGCAACACAAAACAAGACTGCACCCCTTGGTTCTTGCCACAATATTCCATCATAAATTAGAAAAAATTCACCCTTTTTTTGATGGCAATGGAAGAACAGGGAGAATGTTATTAAACCTGATTCTGTTAAAAAATAATTATCCCCCCTTGATTATAAGAAAAAAATTCAGAAAAGAGTACTTAGAGAACTTAAGGAAAGCTGACAAAAGCGGATTAAAAGATTCAAGAGAAGAACATTACAATAATTTAGTCCAGTTCAATGCAGATGAAATGACTTCTGCCTATTGGAATTCATTTTTATGACCCCCACACAAACCAAAGCATAGTAACCACCAACGAAACCAACCCCTTCTTACCCTCTACCTCAATATAATAAAAAATAAAGGGTAAGGCCTCTTAAGATTTTTTGGATGCCAAAATGGTTCTGTGTCCTGACGGGGCATTTCCTAACAGATAAGAGTTTTATGATGATATGTCAATAACATTATAGGTACATCAATAGATAAAACATAATGGGGGGTAGAAAGAAAACAAAAAAATAATTCTTTTATGACCCCCTCACAAACCAAAGCATAGTAATCACCAGCTAAACCTCAACCTAATAACTAACCCAAGTAATACCCTCACTAAAAACAACCCAAGAACTAACCAGAACAGGAATAAATCCCCCTATCAAGAGTTTATTTCTTCTTCCTCTTCTTCCTTTCGTATCTTCTCCAGCAGGTTGAAACTTTTTTCAGTTTTCTGTCAAGACGTCCGAGAATGGATTTTCTGAGTACTGCTGCCTTAATGCTTCTTTTCTTTTTGAGCGTACCCCCCCCCCCAACAAAAGATTTAAATATAAGATTAGATTTATCATTTCCATTAGGGCGTTATCATTTAGGAGTTGATATAAAATGGCAAAACCAATAAGATCCACACCAACACTCAAAGGAGAGGAAGCAATTAAGTTTATTAAAGAGGTTCTTAAAGAGGAAAAGAACCCCTCTAAATCCAGAATTGATTTAATTAGTGAAGCCTCTAAAGTAAAATTTAATTGTTAGGGGATCTTTAAATCTAAATACATTGGGGTCGTCCCTTTTTTTCTTTTTTTTAATATCTTAAAACCTAATTTTTTATAAAAGTGTATTGAATCTTTTTCTTTATCTTTATTTCTTTTTGCATCTAAAGTTAAAAATCTACAGCCTGCTTTTTGTGTACTAATTTCGTTTGCTTTTTTTATAGCAAACAAAACCATAAGTTTTCCTAACCCCAGCCTAAGATAATTATCATCCACACAAAGTCTCCCAATTTTTAATGCGGGTAGTGCTTTATAATGAATATCTTTTTCCCTAAAAAATTGTTTAAGATTTCCTTCGAGATTTATTTTGTCTGTTAAGAGGGTTATATATGATACGAGGGTCCCTTTATAAAACCATAAAAAAGTAATTGAAATCTTTTGATTTTGATTATTAAGAGAATCTTCTAAAAGGAAATCTGTAAGCTCTTGTTCATAAGACCTAAACTCAGTTAAATTATGGCCTATATTTAATATTTCTATTTTTACATCTTGTGGACTAAATCTATCCTTTTTTTGTTTCATTTAGTTGTATAAACTGCAATATTCTTTAAACCTTTCTATTTTTCAGAAATTTTTCTCTTACTTATCTTTTCTTTTTCCTCTTCTTTCTCTTTTTCTTCTCGTAGCGTCTCCAGCAGGTTGAAACTTTTTTCAGTTTTCTGTCAAGACGTCCGAGAATGGATTTTCTGAGTACTGTCGCCTTAATGCTTCTTTTCTTTTTGAATAACCTTATTACTGGCTCTGCCACTTCCCTTATCAGAATTTTTCTCTTCATTGCAGGGACCTTTGCATCTTTTGCAGCTTTTTCAACAGAACTTCTTATCTTGGCACCACTGAATGCCTGCTTTTTTCCGCCTTTTTTCAAGACATAAGTCATTTTACCACCTCCAAAAATTATAAAGATTAAAAGTAAGCGAAGTATTTAAATTTATTTGATGATAGAATTATTTAATCATTCCGTGCTTTTCCATCCATTCTTTTTTTGCCGGGCATTCCTTATTGATGCAGTACAGGAAAGGGCGTTTTCCTTTCCTAATCATTAAAACCAGTGGAGACTTGCATCTTTCACAGGTTTTGTCTGTGGTTTTTGGCAGGCCCATTGGAAGACTCATCGTGTGCTTGCATTTTGGATATTGGTCACAGGCGATGAAGTAAGAATGGTTCTTGCGAGAATACATTAGTTTCATCTCTCCTTTTCCGCATTTATCGCATTTTCCGACGAAAGTTTGTTCTTCCCTTGTCTGCTTGAATGCATCTTCCAACTCCCCGCCTATCTCTTTTTCATCTTTTTTGAATTTCTTGAGAAGCTTGTCCAAAACCTTAACTGCCTTTTCGAGGATTTCTTCTTTTTTGTGCTCTCCTTCCACTATTTCATTCATATCTTTTTCAAATTCCCTTGTCAATTCTGGAGAAACCAACTCAGGGACGTGTTTTTCCAGAGTATCTGTAACTGCCTTGCCCAAGTCCGTTGTTTTTATCTCTTTTCCCTCAACATAGTTTCTTTCATAGAGAATATCTATAATCATTGCACGGGTGGTCTTTGTTCCAAGCCCCATCTTTTCCAGTTTCCTGACCAAGGATGCTGGGGTATATCTCCTAGGTGGTTTGGTTTGTTTTTGTTCTGAAGAAGTTTTTGGATTTTTTACTTCATCTCCTTTATTGATTATTGGAAACTCCATTTCCCTAAGATCAACATAATGATATAACTTATGCCATCCTGGATAGATTGTTCTCGCCCCTTCAAGAATAAATACCTCCTTGTTACAGTCTATCATTATCTTTTGAAATTCTCTTTCTGCTGGCTCTCCAAGGCAGGCAAGAGTCCTTCTTGCGATTAAGTCATAAAGTTTTAGTTCTTGTCCTGTTAATTTTTTTGGTGCTTCTCCAGTAGCTATGCATGCTGGATGAGCTGGATCTTTTTTCTTTCCGTTGTTGGGAACTAATTGTTTTTTCTTGAGTAGGTCACTGCAGAGTTCCTTGTAACTTGATTGTTTGGATAATTTGGTGATTATTTCCCTTATGTTTATTGAAGGTGGAATCTGCTGGCTTGATGTTCTTGGATAAGTTATTAATCCGTGAGTGTAAAGAGATTGGGTCAAACTGAGTGTCTGCTTTGGTGAAATCTTGAAAATTCTGTAGGCTTCTGTCTGAAGTGTTGTCAGGTCAAATGGAAACGGAGGGAGTTGCTTGTGCCTCTTGGTGTCTACCTCCTTAATGGATGCTTTCTTGGCTTTTGTTTTTTTCAGAATGTTTTGCGCCTCTTTCTTTTCCCAGAACTTATTTTTTTCGTGGGCTGCCTTTATTGGAGTTTTCCCTAACTTGCTTTCCAAATAAACTTCCCAGTAATCTTTTGGTTTGAATGAGTCTATCTTTTTGTCTAGTTTTGTCAGTATTGCGAGTGTTGGTCCCTGGACTCTTCCTGTTGAGAGAATATTAAATCCCCCCATCTTGGATTTTAATGCGAGTGTTAATGCCCTTGAACAATTGAGGCCCCAAAGAAAATCAAGCTCGTGTCTTGCCATTCCAGCCATTACCTGTGGCCAATCAAGATGAGGCATTGCTTTTTCATATGCATCCACTAATTCATTTTTTGTCAAGGAACTGAATTTCATCCTCCTTGCATCCTTCTTTTGGAGAAGGAGAGTGACTATTCTCTCTCCAAGCAGACTTCCCTCTTCATCAAAATCTGTGGAAACATAAATGTCGCTTATGTCTTTTGATACTTTTTTTATGGTCTCCAAGTATGGTTTTGTATACCCTGCATGTTTGTTTATTTCAAATACGGGCCTCCATTCATATGTGAAAAAAGGATAGTTCCATCCTATTGTCCCGTCAGTTTCTTTTAGATTGTAAAGGTGACCTACTGCACAAGTGATTATGACCTTCTTGTTGTTTCTTGTTAGTTCATAATAAGGGATTTTTTTGTTGAGTTTTTTTGTGTATTTGCCGTCTGAAAGAGCTTCTGCTATTTTCATTGCCTGTTGTGGTTTTTCGCAAATTAGGAGCCTTGTCATTTTTCCTCTGGAATTTTAAATTTCTATAATTTTCCCTTTTCTTCCTACATTAATTACATTCGTGCTGCCTATTTTTTCTTCTATGCCCTCTGCCTCGTGCACGTGAGAACAAAGGAGAAGGTCTGGCTTGAATTTCTTTGCTGCCTTTGCCACGGCATCTGAACCTGGAAAGAATTTTGTTAACTTTCCCATTGTCAGGCCGGTTGGATGAACGTGAGTGACCATTATTTTTTTATCCAAGGATTTTACCCTCTCAAAACCTTTTCTTAAATACCTGAGAATTTCATTTTCTGTCAGTTGATTTATCCCTATATTTGCTCCACCACATCCGAAAATTCCGATGTCCCCTATTGTTATTGAATAACCGTGAATATTTTTTGCTTCTTCCCCATATAACTCTGCAAGAAAATTAGCTGTTGCGAAACTTTCGTGGTTTCCTGGGATGAAGACTACCTTCTTGTTTTCCTTAACAAAGGGTCCGATAATTCCTTTTGTTGATTGTTCTGCAAATGTCAGGTCGCCGCAGAGAATTACCAAATCAACATTTTCTTTTTTTGCTTTTTTCGCCAGGAAATTGGCTAACCTTGTGTCCCCGTGTATGTCTCCTGCTGCCAATACCCTTAATTTTCTTTTCTTACTGGTTTTTCTTTTCTTACTGGT
>JAHJQH010000033.1 GCA_018819375.1 Nanobdellota archaeon | reverse complement strand
CCCAAACAATTAATTTTTTTATAACTTTCCAAAATTTTCTTCTTCCTTTCAGACAAAAATCCTATCTTCATGAACTTCTCAACAAAGTCAGAACCAATTGTCAACCTAGTAATTCTAAAAGTTGGAATATCTCTATTTTTACGAATATAAAACTCTCTTACTTTTGGTCCTGGCACTTTTTCATAATCATATCTTTTGGCAAATATGCCAAATCTTGCCAAACAAAATTCCAAATCATGAAGCAGCCCCTCGCTTATGGAATCACAAGAAACCCTCCTTTCACCTTTACCAGCAGACCCATCACCCTCAAAATACCCCCTCAAGAAACTTGCAAGTTTATCTAATTTCAAATCTAAAAATATGCTGGGCGTCCTTTTATTAACAGCCCTAAACCCGCAACCCAAGACCTTTACAAAGAATAAATATAAGATTTTTGAAGAAAAAACAACCCTGTCGTATGTTTCGTGAGTTGGGACCAACCCAAAATATTTTCTGCAGGTCTTTTTAACAAAACTTTTAAGTTGTTTATCACAAATGGAAATATCCACCTGACTTAATCCTTTTTTTCCGCCTTTGCTTCTTGCATAACCTTCAGCCACATATAAACCAATAACTTCTAACAAATCCTTATCAACAGGGATTAATATCGGAACCCCGACATTATCCCTTTTAATTGCAATCTTTCCTTTTTCAAAAATCTCTTTTTTAATCTTTCTATCAAAACCCATAATAAAATTAACAGGGAAACTATCTCTCCTCCAATAATTGGAAAACTTCCCCCTACTGATTCCAAGATAACCTGCTTTTTTTATCAAAATATCTTTATCAACTTTAGAAAGAATCTTCTTTATTCCCCTGACCATTATGTTCTCGTCTTTTAACAACTCTAAAAGATTAAAATATTTTATGTCTTTTTCAGGGATATTTATTTTCTTAATCAAAGGCAGTTTATCCCCTATTTTCAATTCAGAAGCTCTGACGACCTTGCCATCAACTAAAAATTTATGATTATCAGTGACCTTAATCTCTTTCCCAAGAGCAGTCTTAATCTTCAGCACAGGCCTCTTTGTGTGTTTTGTAAAATTCTTAACACCAACAACTCCAACACCATTATCAAAACCAAGTGCCTCAATCCCCCCCACATTTTTTTCTTTAGTCCCAAAACCATCAACAACCCTTCCAACATTTTCTCCCTCAACAACATCACCAATCTTCTCTATTTTCCACACCCCGTCTTTTTTCAGGGGGACATAAGTATCATAATCAAAACAATCCCTGCGTACCGCGCAATGAAAAAGAGGGTGAGCATAAAATCCCTGCGTCTTTGAAAAACCAATGATTCTACAGACAGTGCCAGTGGAAATATGTGGGGCAAGCCCGACCAAAAAATGCCCAACCAAATCCCCTTTGTTTTTGATATCATAAAATTTCTCCAAACCATAAAGTCTCTCAAGCAAGTCATCAATAAAACTAGCAACTCTGGATAAAATCTTGTCAGCACCTTCTTCAGGAGAGTCAACATTCAGGGGGAGCACAACATCTTGTGGTTTCAGTTCAACAATCTGCCCCTCATCAACCAGCTCCTCCCCACTAATATCTGTATCATAACCCAGTTCACGAAGCTTCTTGACAGAAGTTCCAATTTCACAAGGCTTGAAAGAAGTTAATGGAAGTTCCGTCATGTCGTATCTCACTGTTCCGTCCTTGTTAACATAAATATTGTGCAGTGCCCTCAAAATTCCTTTGGAAAGATTCTCAGGAACATGACATTTGTTGCTTGTTCCCTTAACACCTTTTATCAAGGCAGGAAGCTCAGAAACACCCAACTTGCTTAGTCCGGAATTAAGGTAATGCCTTATGTCAAGTTCAAAACTTTTGTAATCAGCACATTCTCCATTATGTTTTTTGCAGACATTGTCAGCAACAACAGCATTGCATTCCTTGCAATAAAACATTTTTTTTGTCTTACTGCCACAAGTTTCGCATTTGGGATAAATAGTCTCTCTGCCACACCCTTCACAATAAAAAATAGGAAAATTAGATCTCACAACCCCCCCTTCAGAAAAAGCAAAATTAAAACTCCTCATTTTTCCGCCCTCTTCACCAACAGGAAACAAAACCTGCGGACTTCCAGTCAACTTTCTTATCTTGGCTTTTTCAGGCCTGCCCATTCTGGCGCCAATAAAAGTTCCAGACTTGTCCCTGACTTTCACCCCACATATTCTGTTAATAATATCAAGAACACCCATTCCCTGAGTTTGTTCAATCATTTGCTCCTTGCCTAAAACATCATAATCTTCTTTGCCCCAACCAACACTAAAAGCAAATGCTTTTGCATCATCATTAAAAATAATAACATTCTCTTTATTAACAACCTTGTGTGGAACACCAAGCAGTTCCAAAACTCCTTTGGGGTCATCTTGTTCCAAATCAACCTCTGCTTCATAAATCAAGGGGAGAATAAGTTTCTCTCCACCCAGTTTTCCTTTACTGAGCCACCTAATCAAGCTTAAAAATTGTTTCTTGTTAATATCACTCCAATGATACACCCACCGGGGATGTAAAGGAACATCAAGTTCAGTGCTTATTATCAAGGCATCATCAAAATTAACACCAAACCCCATCTTTTTCATAAAACCCTTGTCTACTTTCAAAACCAACTCCCCTTTTTCCTCAAGAGCTTTCTCAACTTCTCTTAACCACCACTCTTCACAATAACCAGTAGGAACAAGAGAATGACCCCTATCAAAAAAGTCACCGTAACAAATGAGTATGTCCCCCAAAAAAATAATTTCTTCTATGCTATTAGTAATTTCTTTGGCTTTCTCAGCATCATCCAGAAACAAGACATCTCCGTTTTTTAGTTTGACAATAGGCCCTTCAATAAGGTCACAAGCACTCAGGGCAGTTCCTTTAGAAGGCCGTTCTATTTTTATTTGTGTTCCAATTGCAATATAATTTTTAAGAACAGCCATCGTGGCAGGATGCAAGGCACAAGAACTCAATCCAGTATTCCTCGCACGACCATATCTTAACCTTAAACCACCTGTCCTAAGGGGGTGCCCCAAAACAGGCCTCCCAGCAACAATATCCTTTATGTAATTAAAATCTGGTTTGATTTTATCTTCAACATCTCCTTTTTTTTCCTTAGCCCTTATCTTTGTTTGAAGATTTAAGAACCCTTTAAGAAATTCCCAATGCCCCATATCAAACTCATTGTACCAATGAGAAAAAATCCCAAAAAACTTCTTTGCCTTTTGTGTGAGCCCTTCACCAAAAACCAGACAAACACCATTCCTGAGTCTGTTTGTTTCTATCCTCTCTAAATCCTTGTAATTAGAAACCTCTAACTTCTCTGTTGGTTCGCCGTCAATTTGAACTGGCAGTTTTTCAGCCATGTACTCCAGTTCTTCTTCACTAGGCAGATATTGTAAGTTAGTAATTCTCTCGTGGAAGTCATACACCTCTGTAACAACTCTCCTGACTTCTTCTTTAGTAGGGTCATAAGCAACATAGCCCATTTCGTGCCTGACATAATCTGCCAAGCAGACAAAAGCGCACATTGCAGTTGTTCCTGCACTTCTTATGGGTCCCGCAAAATACAAGCAGAAATAATCTCCCTTCCCATCTCTTCTTTTCTTTAGTTCCAGTCTTGTAAAACCTTCAAGAGGAGAAGCAACAACACCATTAGTCAAGTAAGCAAGACCAACTCTCAAGCCAACTTCCATTGCTTCTTTCTGATTGTCAAATCCACAAAATTTTTTCTGGGCAACTTCGAGCGCAATGGTAAACGCAACCCTGAAATCCCCCTTACCATACTTCGTCTCTAACTCCTCAATCCTCTCAACAATTCCACAGCCCTTGATTTGAGGTGTAACAGAACTGATTAATCCTTCTACCCGTTCAGCCATGTTTCTTGCAACAAAAATTTCCACATCATCAACAGGGTCAAAACCTTTGGCCCTGGCTTTTTTAGCAAGCTCATAAACCCCATTAACACCCTCTTCCAGCATCGTAAAATATTTTTTTGTGTCCATTCCTTATTTACCTCATTTCCTATTTACTCAATTTCCTATTTACTCAATTTCCCATCTGCCCCACCCTACTTCACCACACCTCGCCACAAATCATTTCAATCACCAAAATATAATAACTTCATTTCTCTTGTTTGTAAATTAACAAGAATTACTCTTGAGGGATCTGGTTCAATTCCTCTCTTGCGTTGATCTTCAGTTTGTTCCACCCAGCAGCCACACCCAATCAAGGAAATATGTTTGTAATTAACGACACTCGTCCTGTGAATATGCCCGCTGATAAAAAAATCAGGAACCTTCTTGATAACAAGGGGGTCATCTCGGCTGTCAGGAACATACAATGAGGAATTATGTGGGGGAGCTAGATGTCTCTTTTGTAAAAGGGTTTTCATGATAAGGTCTGGCCTCTTCAAACGGCCATTTGCCCTTATGCTCTCCACATTCTCAGAAACATAAGGGAAACTGAATCCGTGATACAAAAGAATATCAAAACCAGAAAAAGTAGGAGAGGAGCATATGTTGATTGTGGCAGGGTTGTTTGCTATGACTACATTAGGAAGCTTGTAAAGGGGAGCAGCGAGTTTCTTGTCTAAAAAAGGCTGGGGTTCAGCAATTCTTATGGCATCGTGATTGCCCCCGATAACCACAACCTTCACATCTTTCCTTATCTT
>JAHJQH010000005.1 GCA_018819375.1 Nanobdellota archaeon | reverse complement strand
CCAAACCAATAACTTTTTAAATTTTCAGATACCCCTATTTCATAGCTAATAATATCAAACAGGATAATAACACCAAAAATTGACGGAGGAAAATATCATGAAAAAACAAACCTACATCTTACTGCCCCTGTTAGTGCTTGCTCTTTTTGCAGCTGGATGCGGAAAACAAGCAGAGATAACAGGCGAAGTAACAAAAGAAGTTGTTCAGGAACAAACAACAGAAGGCAGTGCCTGTGAAACAAACGCAGATTGTGGAGAAAAAGAACCTCTTGGGGAACCGTTCTGCCTTGGAACAGGCAAATACCAAAGATACCAGTACCAAAGATGCGGCTTCAGGACAAAAGTATGTGAAGCATCTGAAAGAGATGAAAGAATCGGGAGTTGTTAAAACCAATCTCCCTTGTTTTTATTTTTCTCTTTTCCAGGAGTTTTATCTCAGAATTTTATTAGCATTTTTTTGAGTATAAGAGGTCCATCTATTGCCAATCCCAAAAGACAACCTGCCTGCAAATCTTTATATAACTTTCTTGCATTTTAACTAATATGAGATTCGCACATATGGCAGACTGCCACCTTGGAGCGTGGTCTGACCAACCAGAATTAAGAGCTCTCGGATTGAGCTCCTTTGAAAAGGCAATAGACATTTGCATAAAAAGAAATGTGGCTTTCATCTTGATATCAGGAGACCTTTTTAACACGGCAATCCCGAGCATAGAAATCTTGAAATCAACAGCATCTACTCTAAACAAGGCAAAGGAGAGTCACATAGATATTTATATTATTCCAGGTTCACACGACTTTTCAGCTTCTGGAAAAACCATGCTTGATGTCCTTGGTGAAGCAGGATTGCTCAAGAATGTAACAAGCACAGACACCTTCACAATAGACAAGACAAGCACGAAATTAATTGGAATTATGGGCTTGAGGGGAGGATTGGAAAAAGAACACTATTCTTCTCTTAACAGGCAGTTTTTGGAAGCAGAGCAGGGTTTCAAGATATTCTTGTTTCACACAGCTTTTGATGAGCTAAAACCAAAAGAAATGGAGAAAGTGCCCTGCATGAGCAGCACAGAACTCCCAGATAATTTCAATTATTATGCAGGCGGGCACGTTCATTACATTCTTGAGACAAGACATAAAACAGGAAAATTAGTATATCCAGGACCTCTGTTCCCAAATAACTTTAAGGAACTGGAAGAGCTTGGACACGGAGGATTCTACATCATAGATGACCAGCTTAACACAGAATACATACCCCTGAAACTAAAAGAAATTCTTCCAGTTACCATAAGTTCAGACCAAAAAACTCCTGAACAAATAAGAGAAGAAATAAGCAGGATTCAGGGTTTTGAAGACAAGATTCTCCTGTTCAGGATTCAGGGAAAAATGTCATCAGGCAGCATAGCAGACATAGATTTCAGGGAGCTTTTCAGGAATTTTGAGTCAGCTTATGCAGTGATAAAAAATACTTCCAAGCTTACGACAAAAGAGATGGACGAAGTTGTGCTTCATCAGGCAAACATAGAAGACATTGAATCAGATGCGATAAAACAGGCATTGACAAACACAAACCTGTTCGAGCAGGAGGAAGAATCAATCCGCAACCTTGTCTTGTGCCTGAACAAGGAAAAGCAGGAAGGAGAGAAAAACACGGATTTTGAAAAGAGGGTGGTATCAGAAGCAGTGAAGGTTCTGAAACTTGAGGGGATGATATGATAATAAAAAGCATAAATCTCAAAAACATAAGAAGTTATGTCAGTCAAGAGATACAACTTCCAAAAGGCAATCTCCTGCTAAGCGGAAATGTTGGTGCAGGAAAATCAACAATCCTCCTGGCAGTGGAATTTGCACTTTTTGGAACAAGAAGACCAGGGCTTTCAGGAGCTTCCCTACTGAGAAACGGGCAGGACACTGGCTCAGTCGAGCTCGAGTTTTACATAGAAGATACCCACATAAAAATAAAAAGAAATCTCAGGAGAACAAACAATTCTGTGGCTCAGGAATCAGGATTTCTATCAATAGCAGGTCACTCTACCCAGCTGACACCCCTGGAATTAAAGCAAAGAATACTGGAACTTTTGAACTACCCCCGGGAATTCCTGACAAAATCAAAATCCTTGATTTACAGATACACCGTCTACACTCCCCAGGAACAGATGAAGCAGATTCTTACACAAGGAAAGGACCTCAGGCTGGACATGTTGAGAAGGGTGTTTGGCATAGACAAGTACAAAACAATTAAAGAAAATTCAAGGATACTCATCACAGCAATAAAAGAAAAAAGAAAGGAGCTGCAGGGATTCATCTCTGACTTGCAGGAAAAAACATCCCTTCTCTTGCAAAAGCAGGAGAAGAGCTCAAAGATTCAGCAAAAGCTTCCGCCAATCACAGAAAAAATCTGTATTCTCTCTAAGGACATCACGCAAAAGAAAGAAAAACTGCAGGACCTTGAGTTAAAAAAAGAGCATCTGAACGAATTAAAAAAACAATCAGAAATCAAAAAAGCAGAGATTACCAGCAAGGAAAGTTACCTGAAAAGAATAAAAAAGGAAAGAGAGAATATTGAAGCATCTGTTTTCGTGCTCCAGCAGGAACTTGCCGGAAAAAAAGACAAAGGAACAATTGACAGCCAGATATCACAGACAAAAGAAAAAATTAACCTGAATGAGCAGTCTCTTATCAAAACCAGAAAAGAAATAGAATCCATAAGGACAACCATCAATTTGTCTCAAAACATAATCAATGAGATCTCAAAGCTCGCCACATGCCCGACTTGCAGGCAGGAAGTAAGGGGGGAGCACAAAAAAAAGATAACATCCGCAGAACAGGAAAAAATAAGTTCCCTGAATGAAAAATTAAATTTTCTGCTTGAGGAAGAAAAACAGCTCATATCAGAATCTCACGAACTAAAACCTTTTCTTGAAGCACTTCAGAAGAAAAAGGCAAATCAGGAGCTCATAATTATGAAGTTCAGGAATCTTGAAGAAAAAAAATCAACCACTCAAAAATATTCTCAGGAAATACAAGCTCTCAGCATAGAAATACAAGACCTGAATGCCTCTGTCTTTGAACTCTCAAAAAAGCTCCAGAACATAGACACATCAGGATATGACCTGCTGAAAAATGCAATACAATCACTTGAAGAACAGACAAAATCTTTTGAAATAGAGCAATCCTCCCTAAAAGCAACACTTTCAGCAATATCAGAAGACATAAACACCTTAACACAGGAAATCCACAAGAAGACAGAATCAAAAAACAAGTTGGAATATTTAAACAAGCTCCTCTTCTGGATAGAACACGACTTCACGAGCCTCATAGAATCAATAGAAAAGCAGGTTATGATCAAGATAAATTTTGATTTCAACGAGCTTTTCAGGAAATGGTTCATCCTCCTTATGGACGACGAAAACATACAGGTTTCCTTGGATAATGAGTTCACTCCGATAATCACTCAGAACAGTCACGAAATGGATTACGAGCACCTGAGTGGCGGGGAAAAAACAGCAGCAGCACTCGCCTACCGCCTCTCATTAAATCAGGTCATAAACAACCTGATGAGCAACATAAAAACTAATGACCTACTGATTCTTGACGAACCAACAGACGGATTCAGCGAACAGCAACTGGAAAGAATTCATGATGTTCTCGAGGAGCTGAACATAGCGCAGGTAATCATAGTTAGCCACGAATCCAAGATAGAATCCTTCGTGGATAACATAATCAAAATCACAAAACACAATCACGTCAGTTCTGTATCCTGAACTAACATCAAATCATAAAACTCATCAAAAAAAGAGAGTGCCTCTTTTATTCAACACAACCCCTTTCTAAAGGAAACATTTATAAACTAAAGTTTACATCCATAAACTAAAATGGACACATATAAACTAAAGTTCACAAGCCTTCAACAAAAAATATTTAGGGCCCTCTGTATTGAATCAGAAAAGGAAATTAATCAGCGAGAATTAGCGGAATTACTGAAAGTTTCTTCTACAGCAATATCTAAATCACTGATTTATTTAGTCAAGATAAATTTAATTCACACTAAAAAAACAAAACTTACGAAGCTCATTAGCTTAAATAGGGATAACGAGAATGTGATTGAATTAAAAAGAATAGAAAACTTAAGCCAAACTTATGAATCTGGATTGATAAACTATCTAAAAGAAAACTTCCCTTTGTGTCCGGTAATCCTATTTGGGAGTTATTCCACAGGAGAAGATAATTCAGACTCGGATGTAGACATCGCCATAATAAACTCAAAACCTAAAAAATTAGAATTAGAAAAATTCGAAAAGATTTTAAAACGAGACATAATAATAAATTATTATTCTTCCCTTAAACAAATTGATGCCAACTTAAAAGAAAATTTAATAAATGGGGTAAGGTTGACAGGGCATATAGAAATATGAAACCTTTAAAGGATTTTGAAGAATTCATTAAAAAAGGAATAATGGAAAAAAGGTCTCCAGACATTGCTAGAGCAAAGTCACTTATTGAGGAAGCAAAGAAAAGAAACAAGTTTATCAGAGAGGTTCTTTCTAAAGTAGGAATATCTGAAGATAATGCAAATTATTACATAGAGAATTCATACGACATCTTAATTGAGACAATAAGAGCAAGATTATTACTTAAAGGGTATAATTCTTCTGGACAAGGCTCTCACGAGGCAGAAGTGGCTTATTTGAGAAAAATGAATTTTAAAGAAGGGGATGTAAGACTGATGAATGAATTAAGGTGTTTTAGAAATGGAATCAAGTATTATGGAAAGAGGTTTACTAAGGATGACTGTCAGAAAATACTGCACTTCCTAAAACGAATGTACCCAAAACTAAATCTAGACATTTAAACCACCACCAACTTACAAGAAATCCCCTTCAACCTCGCTTCTTTCGCTTATCTCTCCCCTAAGATTCTGCGTCATCATATTCCTCGCTTCCTCGCTCTTGAAATTAGAAAGCAGCCACGCAAGTTTCACAAAAGCAGTTTCAGTTGTCATGTCCTCGCAGCCAATAACACCCATTTCAACAAGCTCTCTCTGAGGAGTATAAACATTCATGTTAACCCTGCCAAAAACACACTGGGAACTCAGGCAAATAACACAGCCATCATCAACAAGCTTTTTTATTTCTTCTCCTATTTTCTCATTAATTCTGGAACTCGCATCATAACTCCTGGCAGGAAAATGACCTAAACCCGTACCTTCTAAAATCAATCCCTTATAATCTTTAAAACAAGAAACATTCTCAGGAAACAAGTTAGTATGAGCTCTCAAAATCCCTACCTTGAGTCCTTCCTTGAACAACTTAACATCCTTTGCTGCTTTTTCATTGTTCCACCTGCTAATAATCCTGACCACTCCATCCCTGCTCACTTCAGCAATAACTTCAGCATTCACAGCCTTGAAAGCATCTCTTCTTGATGTATGCATCTTCCTGCACTTGACCCCTGGGAGAATCACGCAGGCATCATCATCCAAGTTCTTGTGCATGCATACTCCCACACCCTTAAAATCACTTTTGACAATAAAATGAGTCGCACAAACAAGGTTCATAACTCCATCAGAACTCCCCCTGTCTCCGCTTCTTTGAGCACCAATCAAAAGCACAGGAACACCAACCCCGCCAAGAATAAAACCAAGAGCAGCAGAAGTGAAATGCAAGGTGTCTGTCCCGTGAGTTACAATCACTCCTTTCACGCCTTTCTTAATTTCTTTCAGAATCTCTTTTGCAATGAGATTATAATGTCCAAACCTCACATCCTCTGACATTATGTCTGCAATCTTCCTGTATCTGAGGTTCACAACACCTCCCACCTCAGGAATCATATTAACAAATTCAGAAGCATCCATCTTGGCAATCACGCCGCCAGAAGAATAATCAATCTTGGAAACAATAGTTCCGCCAACCTGAAGAACAGAAACAACAGGAAGTTTCTTGTTATGCTTAATCTTCCTACTTCCAACCACCTTAATCTCCGCCTTATTTTTTTTAAGCACTTTGACTTCTTTTATCTTTTTCTTGTCAAGACCCACATTATATCCGCTGTCCTGCTTTAATATTAACATCTTTTTATCAGAACAAGGAATCATGATTCCCCTGACTTTTGTATCATCTGGCAAAGAAACAACTTCCACATAACTGCCCTCTTTTAAATGCCTCATAACAATAAAAACACTCAACTACTTGTATAAAAACCTTTTCTAAAACCAACCTATATCCTGGAAAATATATTTTATATCCTAAGAAGATTTAAATATAAGCTTTGACTCTATATTCCTAGAATTAGGTTTGATTTGGCGATCAAACATAACTGATTCGACGATTAAAACTCAATTTGGCGTTCTTTTGTAATTTAAGTTAGTATGAAGAGTCTTGGCGTTGACATCTTCTAGAAAAAGGTATGATATACTACCATATAAATATTATGGTAATACAAAACATATCTTTGAATATATACGATAAAAAAAACCAAAGGGGGTTAAAAAAATGGATTTTTTAGTGCAAAATGCATTGGAAGGTATGAAATCATCAAACCTAGGTAACATAACAATAGGGAAGGCAAGCATAAAAGTTGTTGGTGTGGGTGGAGCAGGAAATAATATGATAAGTTGGCTCTATCAAAAGGGAATTAGTGGAGCAGAGGTATTTGCTGTTAATACTGACCAGCAGCATCTTGATATCTCTGAAGCAGATAACAAGGTGCTCATAGGAGCTAGTCTGACAAAAGGACTTGGTGCAGGTGGTTATCCTAATGTCGGAAGAGAAGCAGCAAAAGAAAGTCTTCACATTATAAAAGAAATGGTAAAAGACTCTGATATGGTTTTCTTGTGTGCAGGTATGGGAGGAGGAACAGGAACTGGTGCACTGCCTGTAATAGCTGAGATGGCAAAAGAAAGTGGTTCAATAGTCATAGGAACAGTTACAATGCCCTTAAGTCTTGAAAAAGCAAGAATAGACAAGGCAGAGTTTGGTCTTCAGCAATTGAGGCAGGCCTGCGACACTGTAATCGTGATAGACAATATGAGACTAGTAAAGATAGCAGGAAATCTCCCCCTTAAACAGGCATTTGCAGTTGCAAATGAGCTAATCTCAACAATGATAAAGGGAATCGTGGAAATCATAGCAGTGCCATCTCTTGTAAATCTTGACTACGCAGATGTCAAGGCAATCATGAGGGAAGGTGGTGTTTCAGTCATTGGGATTGGAGAGAGTGATACTGAAAGAAGAGTTGATGAGTCAGTAAAAAGAGCACTAAGCAACCCTCTTTTGGATGTTAGTTACAACGGAGCCACAGGAGCATTGATACACATCACAGGAGGAGAGGATCTAACTCTTGATGAAGTAAACAAGGTAGGTGAAATAGTGACAGAATCCCTTGACGCAGACGCACCAGTGATATGGGGTGCAAGAATAGACAAGGACATGCACGGAAAAATAAGGGTTATGACAATAATAACTGGTGTCACCTCGCCATATGTGTTAGGCAAAATAGATTATGCTAAACCATCAGCTAACTATCAGCAGATGGGAAGAGAACTAGGAATCGAAATGGTTAGGGCGTAAGTTTACCCCCCAAACCTTTTCTTTTTATGTCCTAACCTTTGATTTCATAGGGAAAACCTTTTTTGGACTGAGGTGGAGAGATTCACTCTCCACTCATTTTTTCTTTTTTCTTGGGAAAATGATATAAACCTATCTGATTGAATAACCAAGATGGATCAAAAATTTTATCTGGACTCTTCAATATGGAGGGATTATTACGAAAACAGGTGTGACAGATTCCGTCCACTAGGTGAATGGGCTTTGATGTTAATTAACAAAATTATTGAGAATAAAGATTACATTGTTTATTCTGATTTGGTCATCAAGGAACTTACCATCAAATACAACGAAGAAGAGATTAACAACATTTTTGAGATAATAGCAAAAAGGAATTTATTACTAAAAGTAGGCATATCAAAATTTCAAGTCAAAGAAGCTGCAATTCTCTGTAAAAAAAGAAAAGTTTCATTTGGGGATGCATTACATGCAATTTTGTCAAGAGATAACAAATCAATACTTATAAACAAGAGATAGGCATTTCCTTGAACTTACAGACATATCAAAACCAAACAAACCAGAAGAGATTATTTAATCATACTCTTACACCAAACTTCTTAGCCAGTTCCTTTCCAACTGTATTCCTTATTCTTCTCTCATCCTTATATGTTGTTTTGGTTTTTGCTTTTCCAAAATATTTTCCGAGTTCCTCAAGAGCTCTTTCCTCTCTCGCCCTTTTGAGTTTATCCCTTATGGCTTCTCTTATGAACTCGGTTTTTGTGCTGTAATCAGGGTTCATGGCTTCCCTAATCTCATCAGCAAAATTTTCCTCAACTTTTATTGTGATTGATTCCATAGTAAGACTAAGTAATACACTCATATTTAAATTTTTCCTTTTATGCTTTAGTATCTATTTTTATAAAGCTCTCTAAGAAAAATATCTTGCTAACGCCCTATAGAAAACATTTAATAAGGGGGACATATTCATACTCCTAAAAGGAGGTAATCATATGAAAACAGAAGTGATTGAAAAACTTGCTGCTTTAATAACCGCAGCTTTTGGGCTGGTTGCTGCACTTGCTTGGAACGACACTATCAAGGCAGTTTTTAAGGCAATATTTAAGACATCAGATAACCTGCCTGCTATGTTGGTTTATGCAGTTGTCGTAACTCTCGTCGCAGTCTATGCTACCATAAAAATAGGAAAATTAGCTGAAAAAGTAAAGAAGTAAGTTATTTCTTGACACTAAACACAAGAGAAATTGTGCTTAATAGAACCACCACACTATTAAGGATTATGAATATGAGGTTCTTGATTTGAACAGAATAAACAGCTAGACACAAAGAGCCAAGGACATACAAAACAGAAAACTTCAAATCAAGCTCTTTCTTCTTGCTTCTCTTGTGCTTTATTAAGCTGATAGTTTCAGCTATCCAACTGATGCTCAGCAAGACCAGCCCAATCACCCCGATTATCATGACATAATCAAAAAATCCTTTTCTTAATAAACCTTCCTTTTCTTGAAGACCTCTCTCTTCCTGGTTTACCTTATAATCAAATTCATAACCCAACTCACGACCCAATTCACAAAAACTTAAAGAACTCTTCCCTACTGCTCTCAATTTCATTAAGAATCTTCCTTAACAATCCTCTGCTGATATCCCTCCCTGAATGGACAGGCACCACAGTTATCCTACCATCAGGATGCTTGAAATATTTATGGCTTCCTTTCTACCTTATCTCTTCAAAACCCATTTTGTTTAGAATTTTTATGATTTTTATTGCTGATAAAATTGGAAGTTTCATGCTGTGACCTGAATTTGTTGTATCCCAACAAAATGTTCTCTTGGGATTTCCTTCTCAACTTCAATACAAAGTTCTATCGCTTCTTTTATGTTCCCAAGCAACTCATCTATTGTTCTGCCTTGGGTGTGGCATCCTCTGATAGAGGGAACACTGCCTATATAATATCCTTCTTCATCCTTTTCAATAAGGACCGTAAAATTATGTGGGTGAGTTTTCATTGTAAGAACATACTTCCACTACACCTTTAAATACCTATCGGAAAATTTTTAAACCCTGCCAACCATCAAAATCATATAACCAAAAACCAGAGATAATCAAAAACAATAATCAAAACAGGAGGGATATTTATGGAAGAACACAAGGAACACGAAAAACATAAGGAACACGAAAAAGAACAAAAAAAACATACTAAAAAGAAAAAAACATACAACTACAAGTTATTTTCTTTTGCTCTTCTGATTCTGCTTGTTATTTCAATATTCACGGCAGGATTCAGATTTGAAAAATCAATACCAAAGGATGAAGCAGCTGAAAAAGCATTGAGTTACATAAATACTCAAATGCTGCCTGTAGGAATGGTTGCAACACTGGATTCTATTAACAGAGAAAATCACCTCTACAAGCTTTCGCTGACAATAGAAACAGAACAATACGAATCATACATCACCAAGGACGGAGAGATTCTTTTCCCAACAGGAATTCCATTACTGGCTCTTGAAACAACCACTCCTCCTGCAGGAGCAACAACTGCAACTTGCGAGGATGTGCCAAAAAGCTCAAAACCAAAAGTTGAATTGTTTGTTATGTCACAATGTCCTTTTGGCAGCATAGCAGTAAAGACAATGGAACCTGCATATGACCTATTGAAAAACATTGCTGATTTCGGGATTTACTTCATAGCAAATGAAAATCCAGATGGAACATTCAGCAGTCTGCACGGGCAGCCAGAAGTTGATGAGAACATAAGGCAGGTATGTGTTGTGAAATATTATCCAGACACTTATTTCAAATATCTGTCCTGTATCGCAGACAATTACCAAATTGCAGGGACAGTATGGGAACAATGCGCAAAGGATTCAGGAATGGATGCAGGCAAGATAAGGACTTGTTCACAAGGTGAAGAAGGAAAAAAACTCTTTAGCGAGAACATCAAAAAAGCAAACACACTCAGGATAGGAGCTTCACCAACACTGCTGGTAAATGAACAAACATATGCTGGTTCAAGAACACCAGACGCATACAAGGATTTCATCTGCTGTGGATTCGGCATAAAAACAGAAGAATGTGAACAGCCCCTGAGCACAACAGGTGCAACAGCAACAGGCTCATGCTGAGCCTTTCTTTTTTATTTTTTTGAGTATGGGGAAGAAGTGTGAGTTAAGATAACAAAAGTATGACAAAGGAGGTAAGAACATAATGTGGCAGGATGTTGTTATTGCAATAGCTAATATCCTTTTTGGTTATTCCTTAGTATATCAGGTTCGTAAGGGTTTTAAGGAAAAGAAAGGTTTTCTGTCAATTCAGGCTTCTCTTCTGACAACCATAGGTTTATATGCAGTAGCCATCTGTTTCTTCACACTCAATCTTTATTATTCCGGATTAATCTCCTTGACTAATCTCCTTGTTTAACGGAACTATGTGGTTTTTGTTGTTCATTCAAAGAGTGGTTTAAGTTCTAAAGCTTTTATCTTTGTTTTATCTTTTACAAATACTAAAAATTCCTTTAACCTTTTCTTATCCATTTTTCACCTTAGAGGTTATTAATTTCTTTGTTTTATTATCATAATTCTTCAGGTAATTTAGGAGTTTTCTTTTGTTAAATACATGTTCTTCGAAATCAATTTTTTTCTTTAGATATACAAAATCTAAAATTGTTTTTTCTAAATTACTATAAAAAATGACAACATTGTTTTTTGTTTTTCTTTTTTTCATTCCAAAAAAAAGAGAAGGTTTCAATTTTATAAACAAAAACTTCGATCCTGCTATTCTGAGGGGTTTTACTCTATTGAACTTACTATTTACCACATAATTAAGAGGGAATATTTCATGAGTTAAATTTAGAAATTTTAATGCACTACTAAGACCAAAGTACCATTTTATATTCTTCATCTTTAAACCAATTGATAAGAGCTCATAAGAAGAAAATTTTATAGTATTCAACTTTTTTTCTTCGTAACTTTTCAAATAATAAATTCCTCTAAAGATAGTTACAAGGTACCCCTTATTTAATAGTAATTTTCTAAGATTGAGGGGATCAAGTTTATATTTCTTCGCTATTTTATCTATATCTCCATTAGTAACAATCTTTTTCTTTAATTCTCTTAAAACAATATCTATTTTTTTCATATCATATTTCACCCTTTTAGTTGAAATATGATTCCTTGAATTTATAAGTTTTTCTCTTT
>JAHJQH010000032.1 GCA_018819375.1 Nanobdellota archaeon | reverse complement strand
ATATCAACTCTCGTGGTTGTTGACCCTGTTCAGGCTTCAAGAAATGCTGCTGCTAGTTTGTCTGAAGATAAATACATTAAATTTGTTGAACTCTGCAAGGAATTTATGAGAAATCCCAGTGAGAACTTTTTTATTAAGAGCAAGTTTAGCTTAAGAGATTTGAGGAGAGAAGCAGGAAATGACAATTTCTCCTTGTTGAAGGTTTATCCAATAGTTGGGAAAAAGGATATTGTTGGAAGCAAACTCCTGAAGGCCTTTGTTTATATCACAAAAAAACTTGGAGAGTATGGGTTTGAGGTTAGAAATCATAACTGGAAGTGGGAAGGCGGAAAGGGGGGTGCTTATTTCTGGTTCTATGTCAAAAAGAGTACTTTGCCAGAGTATTACAGGCATTACGGACCTCCTGTTAAAGAGAAAAAGAACCTTGAGGGGTTTAAGAATAAATGGGGTGAGGAGGAAATTAAAGAAGAGGATGGAAGGGTTTATGTTGAAGTAACAAGAGAGTTTAGGAGAGTTCAGGATTATATGAAAATGTTATTGAAAGACAAATACCTGCACGAGAATGTTAAGAAGATAAAGATGAAAAAGATTACTTGGATGAGGTAAGCAGGAGGAGGTTTGTCTATTTAATGAGCTGTAAACTTTTTATTTCTCAAATGGGAAAAGACTATGAATTGATTTATGGTTATGAACCCTCTTGATTGCTTCTCCAATAAGTGGAGCTAATGTTAACACCACCATATTCTCAACATTCTTTCCTTTGGTGGGTATCGTATCAGTGGTTATAAACTCTTTTATGCCTGAGCCATTTATTATTTTCACAGCGTCACCACAAAGAACTGGATGAGTGCAACAAAAATATATATCCTTAGCACCATTTTCCCTTAATAACCTGACAGTTGGCTCTAATTTTGAACAGGATCCCACAATATCCTCAATAGTAATCGTATTTTTTCCTCTAACATTACCTAAAATCTCTCCAACTTCTTCTACTGTGTCTTTTTTATCTTTTGGCCTTTTCTCATTTATCACAGCAGCTTCTATCTTCCAGTATTCTACTATATCATTTATCCTCTTATCTGCACCAAGATCTGGAGAGACCAAGACATAATCAAATTTATTTAAACCATTAAAATCAAAATGATCCATAATATACCCTACGGCTGTCAGGTGATCTAGAGGGATATTAAAGAATCCTTGAATCTGATTAGCATGCAAGTCTACTGTTATGACCCTGTCTGCTCCTGCTGTTGTGATAAGATCTGCTACTAATCTTGCGGTTATTGGTTCTCTTGAACTTGATTTTCTGTCTTGTCTCGCATATCCAAAATAAGGGATAACTGCAGTTACTTTTTCTGCGGAAGCTCTTTTTGCAGTATCAATTGTGATAAGGAGCTCCATTAAATTATCTGCTTGCGGATAACAAGTTGGTTGAATAATATATGTATCTTTTCCCCTTATATTCTCTTTGATTTTTACCCTGTGTTCTCCATCTTTAAACCGGTCAATAATTCTGTCTGCTAAAGGAATCTTAAGATATTCAGAAATCCCCTTTGCTAAATCTGGATTTGCGGTTCCGCTTATTAATGCTATGTTTTTATATCTTGAACCCATAAGTGTTATTTACAAGAACAGCTTTAAATAAATTTCTAGGATTTAATGTATATGTTCGTGAGTTCTTCTAATCTTTTCCAGTAGCTCTTGTTGATTTCTAATGGGTTTGTTGGAGGGGCCAGAATGTAAGGAGTTTGATTTTTTCCTATTCTTATCATCTTGTCTTGGATATGGTTTATGTCATATGGGGAAACCCACTTGTTGAGGCAGATGAACCAGTCCACTTTCCCGTTTGATCCTTTATCTATGTATATGGAGGTTAAAGGGATTGTTTCTTGAATTTTCTGGCCTGGTTTGTTATTTGGCATTGAATTATATTCCAGAAGTATGAAATAATCCCTGACTCTCTTGATTGCTTTATCTTTTTTTGGTATGTACCAAGGATGAAGCATTGTTTTTAGTGAAGTGTCTGGGTTTTCTGTTTTTGGAAGGAGCTTGATTAAGTCTGCTTGTGCTTTTTCTAATCTTAGTTCTATGCTTGACCTGAATCTTGGCTGTTCCGGACTTTTTCCTGTTGAGAGAGGTGCAGCGTTGATTAGTCCGATTAAAAATGCTGTGGTCAAAAGTGATTTTAATGCTTTCATCTTGTATGTGTTTTAAAGTGTATATTAGAATGTATATTTTGTGTTTATAAGGTTTTTGTTTTTATGTTAGAATCTGCGGGTCATCTAATCCACTTCTTCTTATTCCTATTTTTGGCATAGTTTGTTTTTAAGATAAGAAGGTTTATATAGATTAATTGATTTTTAAACTAATTACTGTTTGGAGCATTATGAAAATGAAGATTATGAAAAAAGAACTTGCTGTGAGTTTAGGTATTCTGGTTTTAGTTAATGTTGTATTGATAGTTGGGATTGTGAAAGTTGGATTTGGTGGTGAGCAGATGATTACTGGTGCTACTGTTTTTGAGGAAGAGGAAAATGAAACTGTTAATGAGAGTATTATTGAAGTAACTGGGAAATTTGTTGTTGATGATAAAAATGTTGAATTTATTCCTGATGAAATGGAAGGAGGTGATAAAAATGGTTAATGAGAAAATTGATGAGAGGTCACCTTTTGGAAAGAGATTTAATTACATATCTCAAAAGATGAGCTCCTTTTCTGAGAAAACGGGGGAATGGTATAATGAATTTGATGAGTGGTATAGTGGATTGAAAGGATATCAGGTGATGAGGTATGGTGGGTTTGGGACGATAGTTCTTCATTTATGGTTAGGTACTTTACTACGGTCTTCTGAGCTACTTATTGGTGGATCTATAACTGGAACTGGTCTTGTTTTTTTGAGTTATCTTAAAGAGACTACCGAGCATGCAAAAGACATAAAAGAAGAGGTTGAGGAATTAAACAGAAACCTAAAAAAGATTGTTAGGGCTGAAAAGAAAAATAATCTTGAAAAAATTAGTGGTGGGGGGTGAGAACACAAGATGAAATGGAAATGTTTTTTTGGGTTTCACAAGTGGGAAAAATATATGGGCCCTGTTAATTGCGGGGGTGGCAGGTTTATGCAGAAATACATTTGTAATCAATGCGGCAAAATTAAAAAATCCACGGGATAAATCACATTAACCCAAGCAAATCACTAAGATTGAGCTCGAAGATTGTAACTGGCATCCTGATGCCCCAGTTTTGAAGGACCTTGGGATGAATTTCTCCTATGTATGCGACTGGCTTGTTGTTTATTATGACTCTTCCCACACGGCCTGAGATGAATGAATCGTGGGTTGTTTCTTCTATCTTGTAGGTTAGGCCCAAATTATCCATCAAGAAATCAAAAGCCTGCTTGACTTTTGTGAAATCAGTTGTTTTGCTTGTGTGAGCATATGCCAGATGGGTTGGGTTCTTGCTTCTTGTTTCTGCTTTTTTGTCTGGAATAATGACTTGTCCTACCTCAAATATTTTTTGTGGATATTCCTTCTTTATGTTCTTGCTTAGGAATTCCATAAGGCAGGGAGTTATCCAATTCCTGAAAACACTCCAGTTTTTTGACACTGGATTTTCTATTTCTATTGTCTCCTGCGGGGTTATGTTCATTTTTTTGAAGAGATTCTCTTTATTCGTTAATGTATAGTTTATAACTTCCTGTACTCCAAGACCAATAAGGAACTCTGCTGTTTTGTGCTGAAACTCCTGAATTGGCAAGAGTTTTCCTGTTGTTGCCAACTCTGGCGTGACTGGTTTTATCTTGTTGTATCCACATCTTATGATAAGATCTTCTACTACGTCTGCTTGATGCATTATGTCCTGCCTGTATGCCGGATAGTGAAGAATAAGATTGTTTTTTAAAGATGATTTAAGCTTGTAACTGCTCTTGTTTAATAAAGAAACTATCTGTGTCCTTGTCAGGCCAAGTCCGGATCTCTTGTTGAAGTAAGTCACGTTCAAGGTTGTTGTTTTTGGTTTTAGGTTTGGTGTGATGATTGTTTTTTCCTGATATATTATTTCCACGGTTTGTATCTTCCCCCCTCTTTGTGCTAATGCGTAAACCAATGTATTTAGTGCTGGTTCCAGAAATCTGAAATCAAAACCAGAGCATTCTATGAACAGGTTTTTTGTTTTTGTTGTAACTTTCCCTGTGTAATCTGAGTTTATGATTGGCGGCATTGAGAGGATTTCCTGGTTTTCATCCATAAAAATAGGGTATCTTGATTTTCCCTGCAAGAGGTGTGCATACTCTTTTCCCTTTGGATGTTGTTTTAAAATCTGACTAAGGGTGAGGAGATTTTTTGTTTCTAATGGCATAGTTGCTGGTGAGCCAGCAACAGGCCTTTGATCGCTTTCAGTTCTCAAAGGCATAAATTCTATTTCTTCCGGAGCAAATGCCTTGTACCTGATGGGAGATTTTATCTTGTCATAATCATAGACGCCTATTGCAACTTCCTTTCTTTTTCTTCCGAAGGTTTCACAGATTTTTTCCTGTAGTTGTATGAGTTGATTTAGTGATTGTTGATTGAGTTTTATGTTTTTTATAACTGCGCATACAGTTTTTGGCCTTATGTCCTTCAGGTTTTTGTCAACAATGACTTTTAGCCCTGATTTAGAGGTTTTTATTTCAGTGAACTTTCCTTTTATTTCTCTTGCTATGCCTTCTGTTGACCAAAGGTCTGGCCTGTTTGTGTCTGCTATTTCTAATTTAAGGGTGTCTGCTTGTTTCGATTCTATTTCTGCTTTTGCAAGCATAAGAGTTTCATCTGTTATTTTAACTCCTGCGAGTTTTTCCAAATCTTTTTTTGAAATTTCAAGAGTCGGCATCTTTAGTGTTCTCCTATTCCTGTTCTTCTTAATTTGTTTATGTCCTGCGTGAAAATGTCTCTTATGTCTTTTATTCCGAGTTTAAGCATTGCCAGACGATCTATTCCAAAACCCCATGCAAGAATCTGCTGTTTGTATCCCAATGGCTCTGTCATCTCTGGCCTGAATATTCCTGCTCCTGCTAATTCAAGCCAGCCGAATTTTGGATGTTTTGCAGAGATTTCAACACTTGGTTCTGTGAATGGAAAATAAGCTGGCTTAAACCTGAATTCCCTTGCTCCTGTTATCTGACTTGCGAATTGGATTAGCAATCCGAGAAGGTGCCTGAAATTGAGGTCTTCTGCTATCACAAACCCGCCCATCTGACTGAACTCAACCCCGTGCGTGGCATCAATGACATCTGGCCTGTAGCACCTGACTATGCTGAAGTATTTTCCTGGTATTTTTACTCCTTCTGCAAGATGCCTTGGTGAAATTGCAGTATCCTGCGACCTTGGCATAAGCTGTTTTGCTATTACTTCTGACCACTTATATTTCCAGCCTTTTTCATGTGCTTGTTTTACTGCATTGACTACTTTTTCATCTGGCAGTGAACCGGATCTTGGAGATTTTATTTTATATGTATCACTCCAATCTCTTGCAGGATGATTTTGCGGTTGATATAGTGCATCAAAATTAAAAAATTCTGTTTCTATGACTGGACCTTCCATTTCTTCAAACCCCATTGCCAAAAGTTTTTTTCTTACCTGCCACAAGAACTGAGTGTAAGGGTGGAATTTTCCTGCATTGATTTTTGGGACATTAATCTTTATGTCATATTCCCTGAATTTTTGTTTTTTCCATTGACCTGATATTATTATTTCTGGAGTGAGTGTGCCTATGGTGTCTGGAAGCAAACCTGATTTTATGCTGGTCTTGAGTTGTTTCCCTCTCTGGGTCATATGAATTATTTTTTCTTTTGTTATTTCTGTTTTTATTATGTTTTTTCTTTGTTTTAGCTTATCGTAAACTTCTTGTTGTTCTTTTGTCAGTTTTGAAGGATTGAGGGGCAAGTGTTTCAGGAAGGTCTCTTGTGGAAGTTCTGTGTTAAGAAGATTTTTTCCCTGTGGAGTGATTGAAACTTTCTTGTTGATTGTTATTGCTCCAAATTGTTTTAATATGCCCATTGACACATTTATTTCTTCTCTTGTCAGGCCTGCCTGGTTTTCTATTTCCTTTAGTGTTTTTGGGATTGGAAGTTCCAGGAGGAATCTTTTTTCTGGCAATCCTTGTTGAAGGTATTTTAAACCATTTATGTCAGGAGTTATTGTTTCCTTGGCTTCTGTTATGATTGTCACTAATTTCTTGTTCTCCAGCCATTGCACAGCCCTCATTGCTTCTACTTCTTTTAGGTTGGTTTGGCTTGTTATTCCTTTTAGGGAGATTCCGTCAAAAAGAACTGATATTACTTTTTTTTCTAATGGGTGGAACTTGTTGAGCAAACTTTGTATTTCTGGAGAAAGTTGGAGTGGTTTTTTGGATGAGGAGTATTGAGCAGGTGGTGGAGATGTTGTTGGTGAATTGTCTTGAGCAGATGGTGGAAGTGTTGTTAGGGGGGGGATTGTTTCTGTTTGCTCTGTTGCTGAAGTCGGAGTTTGTTGTTCAGGACTTTGACCCCAGCATATCTTCCCTTGCTCATCCACTGTTATCTTGTTTGATTCCAGGAGATAATCAAAAACAACACAGAAAGTCTGGTACATCATCTTTTTTGGCAGGTGCTCCCACAAATTTCTTTTCTTGAATTCTGCTGGATATTTTTTTATGAAATTTTCTACCATAAGCATAGTATTCAGTTGCGGGTAGTGCAGAATTTGCTTTTTGGTTTTTTTTGTATTTT
>JAHJQH010000004.1 GCA_018819375.1 Nanobdellota archaeon | reverse complement strand
TCTCCTGATTCTGGTTCTAGTATTTCAATTGTTGGGGTATCTGGACTTATTGGCTGGCAGTCACAAGAACCATATCCTTGAGAGTTTGTCTGGCAGGAGCCAGTGTAAGAAGAAGTTCCATATAATGTCCTGCATCTTTCAGGGCAGTTGTAAGACTGTCCATAACAATCCCTTGTCTTGTAGGGATTCACGATATACTCAATAAGATTTTCTGAATCCTGACAATAATCCTTGTATTCCTGACCTGCACCTGGCTCAAGCCTGCACGCGCCAATACTGCAATAATAAGATGAACCGGAGATGCAGGAGCTCGGTTGGACTACTTGCCATAATGAGCTTGAAGCATCAGAATCTGTTGCATCTGTATTATAGCCCTGACAGAAATAAAATGGAAGATTCTTGTTAATGTCATTGCTTTCACAAGTGTATTCTTTTACTGAATCTCCTAAACAGTATTCTTCTACTTTTAGTTCATCTTTTCCGCATATGTTGCTCTTGCACCACTGATTGTAGTCATCATAAATATTTTTTTGGAAAGGGTTTTGTGTTGAGCAAGCTGTGGATGTGCCATCGCAGGTGCAGGTGTCTCCTTTTCCCTGGGTGTTGCAACTCTCAGATGCCCAAGCAGGATTTTCCCATCCTACTGGTTCCTGATTTGGGATGCTGTTGTCAAAGTAGTGATGATACTGGTCTTGTGTGCTGTAAGCAAGTCCTGAATGCAGTTCTGTTGATGAGCAGTGGTCAAGGCCATAACAGAGGCATTCTCCATTTTCACAAGTACCTGTTATTGCCTGCTCGTAAGGTTCAACAGGAAACTGGGATTTGCACCATTGCCCACAATCTATGCTTAACCAGGTTGTTCCATCTGTCTGCAGGACTTGTTTGGCAGTTTTGTCAGCAGTGCACTTTGCTGCTTCACAAACACATTTTCCAATTCCAGAAGGAGAGACGCAACTTGCTGAACCTATTCCATATTTGTCTGTGCAGTATTGATTGCAGTCAACAGAGGTTTGAGTGCAAGTATTTCCTGAAGATGTTCTATAATTAAGGGTGGTTCCTGAACAGGTGCTTGTGTATGTTGTTGGTAGTGGTGTGGCACATTTCCCAACACTGTCAATAGTCTGACAAGTGTAAGGAGTCCATTGACTGCAAGTAAAACCTGTTTGTGCTGAACCTGTTATTGTTGCTTGGTCTTGGTATGCAGTGCAATCTATTTTTTGTGAGGAGAGGATGCATTTGTAAGGTTCTGTTGGTGAAGGAGCATAATACCTGAATATTGTTTCTGACTCGCAAAAGCTTGACCTGATTATTTGAGGATTATAATAATCCTTGTAACAGGCACCTTCTGAACAGGTCCAGTGAGTTCCGTCAAAGCAATAAACTGAAGATGTGGCATCTAATTCACTGGGTGTTCCTGTGTATCCAGATGCTTGTGTTGGTTGAGGACAATTTAATGTTGAGGTTGTTAGTTGGTTGTTTTGGCAGTAAACTTCCTTGATTTGTGATTGAATTAAGGGGGAGGTTGGGAGAGGGAGGACGCACTCATCTTGTTTTGTTTCATAAGAGCAGGAAGTTTGGGATGTTAATATGCAAGAAGCAGTTTGTGAGTAAGTGCCTTTTACGTAGATGTCCAAGGGGTCGCCACCTGAGACTTTTGAGCAAGAAGTGATGCAGTCTTGTTTTAATTCTTCCTGAGTATTGTCTGATTTGTACCAATAAATGTCTCCTGTTGACGGAACACATTGATAATAAGAATGAGAGATTGACTGGAGTGGTTCGCAGCAATCATTGTTCCCTACGCAGCAATCCCTGTCACAGCAGATTTTTCCTGCAAAAGTGCTTTTTTGGTCTTGAGGATATGTTCCGCAGTCAGCTCCGTAGTTTTTGGGGCAGGTTCTGTCCATTGCATACACTATTCCACTACTGCCCACATAGTTACCTGCACCGCAATAAGACAACTTGTTGCTTACTCCTGGAATCTGTGCGCTGTTACATTCACTGCAGTCTATGTCATAACAAGTGCCATCTTTTGTTCTTGAACCGCAGAATACGCCGAAATCTTCTGGGCATACAAAGTCGCCAGTGTGAACCAAAATTGAGCCAGAATAATAATTTCCTCCTCCGCACGCATAGTTTCTGCTACAAATCCTTACTCCGTGACAAAGAGAGGAGATATCATTAGAGAGCGGGATTGCTGTTGTGGAAAAAAAGAGAATGATAAATAGTGTTGAGATGAGGAGTATTACTTGTTTTTTTATTTTCATTTTGCTCCGGCTTGTTTTTTGCATGTTAATTTTATTGCTTCTGAGATAATCTTATTGCAAAGACTTAGGTCCCGAGAGATTATTGCTTTGGTCATATAGACATTATCCTTGCATCCCTGAATCCTAGTCTGGTCTATTTCAGATAGTTCGTTGCACTTTTCCGGATCCTGAGCAACTATTGCCTGATTGAGCATGAAAGTTATCTTGCATTCTTTTCTTTGTGCTTGATTAGTGATTGTGCTGCATTGTGACAGATCTCTTGTTATCACTGCCTTGTTTGTGGTGTAGGTGCTCATACATTTTTCCCTTGATTCTCCTGTCAAGGATTCGCAGTAGGATTGGTCGTCGGTGTTTAGTGATTTCTTAATCTGAGAATCATCACACCCCCCTATGCATAATTGGTCACTTTGAGAGCATTCTTTTATGCAGGCCTCATAATCTTGTTTTTCCGGCAGTTGGTGGGAAGTGGGAGGTTTTATACTAAAGAAAAAGACAAGAAGTATGAGCAGTATCAAAATAGTGATGATTATTTTTGTCAGGGTTTTCATGAGCATCTCCTCTTTTTTATGACATACTTTGTATCAGGTTGTCAGGATTTGAGTGTATATAAAGTTTGTCAGGATTTGAGTGTATATAAAGTTTTCTTATCATTTCATTACCCATCCCCCCCATCAGAAGAGTTAGTAGCAGATTAGGTGGTAATGAAATTAATGCTTTCTGTTTTTAAAGAACCATGCCCTAGGTCAAGAGTAAGAGGAATTGTTAGGGCTTTTTCTTTTCCTTTAAACTGCATTACCATATAAATATAAACATAATTTGGTTTGTAAGTAACGACCATTGATGCCTCTTCCAGTTCTTTTAACTGGTTTTCTGACAAGTTCAGGTTTTCTGAAGCATTTAATATTTCAATACCTGCCACAAATCCGTTTGCATCTATATCAACTATAAAATCACCAATGTCTATTGAAGCTTTTACTTTTCTTCCTTTAGACAAGGACAATATATCTTCTTCCCAATCGTAAATTACCTTTGTATTGACTTTTGCCATTTTCTATCAGTATTCCAAGAGGTGATTATATATAAATGTTTTTTGAAGGTTATGTTCTGTTCTTTGACTTGTTCTAAAAATCCTTTAATTTTTTCAAAAGATTGCATATACCTATGATGAGTGCAGAAAGACATTTAAGTTTATCCCCCTTTATTAGGATTTGGAGCATATAAAGTTTTTTAAATCCTTTTTGTTTGTGATTGGTTAGAATGAGGATTGATTTTTTTGAGGAATTTCCTGAAAGAGGAGAACTACAAAAGGCAAAACTACTGGATTTTGATTGCACAACTTATATTGCTGCTAAGAGTTTTAAGGAGTTTAAAGGATTTAAGAGGCAGTTGGAGAAGATTAATCCGAATGTAGAAGCAGGTTATTGGCCAATACTACAAAAGTCATATTGGATTTCACCTTTTTCTTATTCTGCTGAGATTGAAGGATTGAGTGAAGAGCTGAGAGCTTGCGGCAAGAAACACCTCAAGGTTCTTTTGGATTTGGAATTTCCTTTGTTGAAAAAAGGGCTTTTTTTGAGAAACCTTCCTTATTTTTTGAGAAACAAAAACAAAATTAAAGAATTATTCAGGGATTCAGAAAAGTTTGGTTTAGAGATTCTCGCTGCTGAATATCCCTCTCCAACAAGAGCTTATCAGAAGTTCCTAGAAATAGGAGGGATTTCTTATTCTTTTGACAAATTTCCAAATCACAAAAAAGTGATAATGTATTACACTAGTGTAATGAATGAGTTGAGGTCTAAGGATGTTTGGAATCATATTACCAAGGGGGTCTTGAGTGAGAGCAAGAAATATAGGAATAAAATTAAGATGGGGGTGGGGGTAATTGCAGGGGGTATTTTGGGAGATGAAAACATATTATCCCCATTAAGGTTAGACAGAGATTTGGAGTTGTTGAAGAATAATCATATTGATAATGTTGTGATATTCAGGTTAGGCGGACTAAACAAGGATTATATGGAGGTTATCAAGAAATTTGTTTAGTCCTCTTTTAACAGCTCTTGAATTATGGAGGCAAATGCTGGTCTTGTTATCAAGACTCCGATTGAAACTCCTGCTATTGTGGTGAATGCAAATCCTGTGAGAAGTCCTGCTCCTGCTTTTAAAAGAGGCAGCATTGCTGCAACTGTGGTTGCATAAGAAGCAAGAATTATGAAGAATGCTCTTTTTATTTTCTTTTTCCAGTCATAGGAAGACCCGCCTTCATCAGACCCTGATAAAATCTCGTCTGTTATGACAATCTGGTCATCTACCCCTGTCCCAACAGCTGCGATTATTCCTGCTATTGCCGCTATGTCAAGATTATATTTTATTAGTGCTGATAACCCAAGAATCAATACCATTTCTGAAAATGAAATTACCAGTATGGGGATTGAAATTTTTAGTTTCCTGTATCTGATAAAGATGAATACTGCAACTGCAAGGAGCGTAAGTATTCCTACCACTAATGCGTTTTTTACAAATGCTTCACCAAGTGTCGGGCTGATAGAATCCATCTTGACAATTATCATTTTTGTTGGCAGGCTTCCTGTTATCAGGACTGTTTGGAGCTTGTTCATGTTTTTCAGTGCATCTTCCACTGCTTCTTGTTCTGTTGCGCCAATGCCTGGTCCTGAAATTGAGATGTCTGTTGCTTGTTTGCCTTTTAGGTCAGAACTTATGAGGAGACTGTCAACCTGAACATTGTCAAGGTAGAGGTCTAATGGTTTGATTAAGTATTCTTTTCCACTTGTGATGTTTATGTCAAGGTCTTTTGTTGTTTCTGCGTGTTTTTTTGCTGCTTTTTCACTTAATTTTATGGAGAACTCAAACCGACAAGATGCTCCGCCTTGGGATTGGTCGCAAGCTCTTATTCCTGCACAAGTTCCATCTTCCCTGCATACGTGAATTATGTCTTTTTCTCCACCTTCAAAAACAGTGATGTTTCCTATTCTTGCCTCAAACCTGCCCTGGCTTTCAATAAGGTCTTTTACTTCTTGTTTTGTTGCTCCTGCGATTTCAACAATTATGTATTTTGTCCCTTTCAGGTCATTTGCCTCTCTTATCACAATGTCTGAAAGGCCATATACATTTAACCTGTTTCTCATTGTGGCTATTACATCCTTTCTCTGGGATTCTGTTATTTTCTCTTCTGGCTCCAAGAGAACCCTGGTTCCTCCTTTTAGTTCTAATCCAAGAAAAATGTTTGAAGATGGTGCATTTTCCACTGAAAGCCCCAAGTTTTCTCCTTTCAGGAAAACATATTCCTGCTTGGTTGTTATGAGCCTCACTGTGTCTTGAGGTTTTAAGGAATGCAAGGCAGTTGCGTAATCTTCCAAGTTAGTTACTTTTATGTTGTTTATTTGCTTGATTATTTCTCTCTGAACAGGCGGGAGATTTGGCTCTACCCTCATTCCTGAATCATATGCTGAACTGTTCTTGTCTATGCTCCTTATTGCTACTCCCTCCTTATTGAATCTTGGGCTGATTGCTATGACTGACAGCAATAAAAAGAATATTAGTAAGATTACCCTGAATTTTTTTAGTATTTTTTTTAATTTTGCCATTTTTTATTGAATGCCTTTTTTCTTGCAATACCATACTAACATACTCGCATTTCCTGCATAAGTGGAGATTATATCAATAACCAGTGCTATGAGAAGTATGAGGAACATTTGTTTCAGGGCAGGTGATGCTGATGCCATAAAAGCAACTATCAACGCAACTATTGTTGTTCCTGTCATTGTAAGCCCTGTTTTCATTGCACTTGAAATTCTCTGGTACAAATCTCCTCGTCTTTCTTTTATCATCCTTGTTGTGAGGACTATGTCAGTATCAATGCTGTAACCTATCACCAATAAGAAAGTGATGATTCCTGCAGGAGATAGTTTCATTCCAATCAGGGAGGTTATTGCAACTGTGGCCAGAATGTCTATTAATGCTGCTGAGATTACTGCTACTGACGGGATGAATGTCCTGAAAGTTATTGAGACAGATATGGCCATAAATAAGAATGCAAAAAGAAGTGCTATCACAAGGTCTTTGTAAAAGCTCTGCCCAAAAGTTGAACCTGTTCCTGTGACAGAATAGTTTTCTCCAGAAGTAATTTCATAGTTTTGAGAGAGGTATTCTGTTAGTTGTGATTCGTCGGTGTCTGCTACATCAATTATCAGTCCAATTTTCTGCCTTGTTGAAAAATCAGTGAGTTCTCTCACATTGTAATCAGTGAATCTTTTTGAAAGATAGGATTCCATGTCGCTTTTTTCAATTTCTGGAAGTTCAAGTGTTGCTGAAACTCCACCTTTGAGACTTACATCCTTGTTGATGATGTCTCCTGTTGATGCATACTTGACTGCCAAAATGGTTATGCTCAAAACCAGCAGGAGTACTGGAATTAGGAGTAGTTTTTTGTAGTTTTTCTCATAGAGCTTTCTTGTATCCATGCCTGTGCTGACATTAAGAGGGTTTATATAGTTTTTTGTTGAACGAAGAATTATGCTACTAATACCTAAGATTGTTGGAGCTAGTTTTGTAGTTGGAGTTAATTTTATGGTGGGAAGTAGTTTTGTAGTTGGAGTTAATTTTATAGGGGGAGCTAGTTTTTTTAAAGATGATTGAGGTGCTTAGGTTAGGACACAGGATTCCGCGTGATGAGAGAATCAGCACTCATTGTGCATTAGTTGGCCGTGCTTTTGGTGCTGATGGTTTGTGGTATTCCGGAATGAAGGATAAGGGTTTTGAAAATAGTGTTTCTGGTGTTGTTGATGATTTTGGGGGTGAGTTTTTTATTGAATATGTTTCTGATGATTTGAAGTTTGTTAAGAAGAAGAAAGAGGAAGGGTGGTTTGTTGTTCACCTGACAATGTATGGGGTTGGGTTTGAGAAGAAGGTTGGTGAAGTAAAGAAAGTGATTGATAGTGGCAGGGATGTGGTGATTGTTGTTGGGGGAGAGAAAGTAGAGCCAGAGTTTTATGAGATTTCTGACCTTAATCTTGCTGTTGGAAATCAGCCGCACAGTGAGGTTGGTGCTCTTGCTGTTTTTTTGTATGAGGTTTGTGGGCTGAGGAAAGAGTTTAAAGATGCGAAAGTGAGAGTTGTAGGGAGTGAGAGAGGGAAGAGAGTAGTTAGGGTTGAGAGGATGAGAGATTGATTTAAACCTTGACTCCTTTTGTTGTATCTATGAGTTTTATTGGGGTGGTCTTGTTTTTCTTGTTCTTGTATTTTTTCTTGATTTTGTTGTGTTTCTTGTTCTTGTATTTTTTCTGTGCTTCCATCAGAGGGAGCTGGAAGATTTCCACCTGCAGGTTTTCCTGAATCTTTGAGTTAGGGTATTTTCTTTTTTTGAGGCGGGTGTTCAGGGTTTTTATTTCGCAGGTGGTGATATAACATTTTTTTACATATCTTGGGGGTAGATAGTGG
>JAHJQH010000031.1 GCA_018819375.1 Nanobdellota archaeon | reverse complement strand
TAGCAAAGGCTGTCCAATATATGAATGTCCATCACAACCAGAACCAATTGTTTGTGAAGGTTGCATCAATGGAATAGACACTGGTAAGAAAGATAGCAAAGGCTGTCCAATATATGAATGTCCATCACAACCAGAACCAATCTGTCCTGAAAATTGTATTTGTAAAGGAAAGATAATTACTTGCCCAACAACACAAGAAGACTCAATTGAAGTTGAAATCTCTACTTCAGAAGGTTCAAGCAGTATTTTTATAGAAAAAATTGCTGAAGATACTATTTTAATTAAAGAAGGATCAACTTCTGTAAAAACTTCAAAAAAATTATTAATTGAAGAAAAAAAATTATTGATGGAAACTTCACAAGGTAATAAGGAAGTAAAAATAATGCCATCAACTGCTTCAGAAACAGCAATAAACCAGTTAAAACTAAAGAATTATGAGATAGAATTAAAAGATGTTGGAAGACCAGTTTATGAAATCACTGGAAAAAAAGATGTAAAGGTTATTGGGTTTATTAATGCTGAGATGGCAATAAAGAGCCAAATCAATGCAGAAACTGGTGCTATTGAAAAAACTGAAAAACCTTGGTGGAGCTTCTTAGCAAAAGAATAAATTTTATTTTATTCTCTTTTTTATTTTTACTCCAATTTAATGTATTTAAGAATCCCTAAATATTCTTCTGGAGCTTTGTGATTGCGAAGGTGGAAAGGAACATCACTGCTCCGAGGCATAGCAGGATATAGACGACTTGTGTTATTGACTGGTGGAAGAAGATTAGCAGTATTGCTTCCAAGATGGTGAGGAGAGTGAGGGGATAAAGGAATTTCTTCTTTTTTATTGATATGTTGTAGTAGGAGAGGAGATAAGTCAGGGATACGAGACTCATAAATATGCCGAAAGGACCTATGAGGGGCGCAATTGAAAGATACTCACTGCCGAAAAGTATGGATACTGCAAGTTTTGGAAGAAGGAAGTAAACCAAGGTTATTCCAAAACAAAACAATGCGCTTATTGCAAGAGCTTTTCTTATTGTTTTCTTGAAATTCTTTTTTGTTTCCTGAAGTTCTGCAACTCTTGGGAACATAACCATTGCTATTGACAAGGAGCCGAAGAAGATTACCTTGCCTATCAGGGCAATTGCCGCATAGTAACCTGCTTCTGTATTAGTGAAGAAGTGCTTTACTAAAATCATATCAATTGTATATATTGCTGTTGTGACAATCATCATTATCAGGACAGGTATGGAATAGAAATACACTTTTGAAGTGTTAAACTTTTCTTTTTGTTTTCTTATTAACGGGATAATCACAAAAAGAGAGAGCAGAAATGGAACAAAAAGCGCTAATGTAAATCCGCCTAGTATTGCTCCACTTACTCCCATTCCGAGAAATGCAATTATTGGTATGCCTATCACGAATTTTGTAAGTCCTTCTGTCATATAGTTCACTCCGAGCTGCCAAAAGTTCTGCAGTCCCTGAAAAAGTCCCCTACTTATTGCAACCATAAATGCCGCGAATAAGAATCCTCCCAGGAATATCAATGGGGTTGTGGAAGGGATATGGAAAAAAGAAGCTATTAACGGGCTGATAATTACGAAAATGATAGATAATATCCCTCCATATAATGCAAATTTTTTCAGGGAATCTGAGAGAAGGTAGGAAATCTTGGAATATTCGTTCCTTGCCTTGAATCTTGCCACGAAATTGGTTATGCTTGTCTGAATCGTGTTTAAAGGGATGAGCATCAAATATACTATTGCCTGAAGAGAGCCTAAAATCCCATATTCTTCTGGACCAAGCATCCTTCCCATAAACAGATGAAAAACATATCCTGCTATGTTCAGGAAAAGGGTGCAGGAGAACAAAATTATGCTATTTTTTATGAACACATCATTCCCCCTGCAGTAATTTCTTATCTTATTTATCATCTTAAACAAACCAGACCAAGATGCAAAATACCATCTCTATTGCAAAAATAAAGTAAGTTACTTGTTTTTCATTGTATCTTCCTGTTCTTGTGAATAAATGAGTTATTGAATAAATTTTCCCGTATTTTGAAACTATTTTTCCATCCTTATATTTTCCAAATGAATCTGCCTTGAACTTGCTTCTTGATTTCAGGATGAACTCTATGAAAAAGGGTATGGAAACTATTATAGCTGCTTTTTCTATGTTTCCTATTATTGCAGCGCATATTATTACTGCTCCTAACAGATATGTCAGTGAGTCTCCCGGAAGAATCTTGGCAGGGAACTTATTGAATTTGTAAAAAGCCATCAAGGATGCAAATGCCACTAAGCATATTACTGCTGCTTCATACCTGTTGTTCATATATGCGTATATTCCCAGTGTTGCAGTGTAAATGATTCCTAATCCTGTTTCCAATCCATTGAATCCTGCGAGCATATTCACCATATTTGCTGCGCCTATCACCCCTAAAGGTACAAGGACAAGCGGAAAAATCAGGCCAAAATTTACCTTTCCTATCAAGGGAATTGCCATTACTGGTGTTCCTGTTCCAATTACCATAAGTGGCACTGCTGCAGCCAAAGTCAATAGTGGTTTTTGCCATTGTTTGAGGCCTGTTGAATGATCTTTGTTTCTCTTTATTAATAAATCATCTATGAAACCTATAAAGGTTATGAGTATTATTGACGTTGTTGCTGCAAAAATATCCAATGCAGGGGTTTGGTCATTATAGAAAAATGTCCTTATGAAAATATACAGCATTAATCCAGCGCAGATTCCTGCTAATACTGCAACCCCTCCTGATAATGGAACTAATGGCTTGTCTTTCTTGTTCTGGTCTTTTACCACAAGTTTTATTTTTCTTAAATATCTTATTAGCCAGGGAGTGAGAATGTAAACTATCAGAAAGGGGAGTATAAAATAGATTATGGTTAAGAGGTAATTCATATGAAATTGAGATTTAGATAATTATATAAAATTGTTGTTTAGAGTTTAATTGTTATTTAGGGTCTTTTTAAGACCTTGTTCAAAACTTATTGGCTTAAAATTCAGGTCTTTTCTTGCTTTTGAGATGTCGCAAGTCTTGTCTTCTCTTACTGATAATTTTTTGTATGATACAGATGGATTTTTGGAAAAAACCTCATAAGGTTTTAACAGGACTTTTATCATAAAAAAAGGGAGATGGATTTTTATTGTTTTTCTTGATAATACTCCTGAAATTTTATCTATTAACTCATTGTATGTTAGTTCTTTTGATCCTGCTATGAAATAAACCTGATTCTTTTTTTTCAGGTTTAGACACTTAATTATTGATTCAACAACATCTTCTACATACACTGGCTGTAACTTGTTGGTTCCTTTGCCTGCTATTGGTATCAAAGGGCATTTTTTGATTATCTTGAATAGTAAATTCATATTTCCCCTGTCACCTTTTCCATAAATCACTGTTGGTCTTAGGATGGTATAATTCATACCTGAACTTTTTACTATTTCTTCTGCTTTTATTTTTGAATATGCATAATAATCCTTCTTTTTTAAGATAATGTCGCAAGAACTCATATAGATGAATTTTCTAATCTTATTTTTTACACACGCATTTATGAGATTTTCTGTTCCTTTAATATTTACTTTCCTGAACTGGGTTTTATCTCTTGAGCTTATTACTGCTGCTAAATGTATTACTATTGAAATATCTTTTGTTGCTCTTTCTAGTGAGCTTATGTCACTTAAGTCTCCTTTGATAATTTCAATATTCTCTTTTGATTCTTTTAGATGCGTGCCTTTCTCGATTAAACATCTTACTTTCAGGTTTTTTGGCAGTTTTTTTATCAGGCATTTTCCAACAAAACCTGTTGCTCCGGTAATTAATACGCCTTTCATCTTGTTAGATATATTTTTCATCTTGTTAGATGCATTTTTCATCTTGTTATGCTCCGCCACAAATGTTTCAAAATGTATTTTGGCCTGAAATAATAGCTCGTGATTGCTTTTTCCTGTAATTTTAATAATTCTCTTTTTGTGAGATTTTTATGCTTAAACACCATGTGGAAATTGTCAAATTCTTCCCAATTATTTGTGATTAAGTCATCTTTTATTTCCTCAAAAAACCTGGTTCCTGGTATTGGTGTGCAGAGCGTGAAATTTACGAAGTCAGTATTTAATTTCTTGGCATATTTCATTGTTACTTTTATTGTTTCTTTTGTATCTTCTGGAAGGCCGAGGATATAAAAAGCTATCACCTTTATACCTTTTTTATCACAATATCTTATTACTTTTTCCTGATGTTCTTTTTCTATATATTTTCTCCCGGCATTCATAAGAACATCCTCGTTTGCTGACTCCACTCCTACTTTTATTGCCCTTAATCCTGAGTTGTACAAAAGGTCTAAAAATTCTTCATCTAGCTTGTCTAATCTTGTTTCACATCCCCATTTTATCTTTATTCCTCTTTTAATTATTTCCTCAGCCATAATTCTTGTTTTTTGTGGTAATAATGAGAACATCGGGTCCCTGAACATAAAACTCTTTATTCCATACTTTTCTTGCATATGTTCTATTTCATCAACTACTTTCATAGGGTCTCTTAACCTATATCCCTTTAGAACCTTGTATGGGCAGTAGGAACAATCATATCCGCATCCCCTGCTGCTTAATATGAATGTAAATGGTTTTTTTGGCAGTATTAACCCATAACTGAATCTTTTTAATGGAAATATGCTCCAGTCAGGATAAGGAAGTTCATCCAAGTTTTTTGTTGACCTGCTTTTTATTATGCCTCTTGGAATTTTTCTGTTTTTTATTTTGGATATTGCCTGTTCTGGTTCACCTATTATCATAAAGTCGCTGTATTTTCTGAATAATTCTGGTTTTACAGAGACAAAAGGTCCAACAAGCCCTATTTTTGAGCTTGTTGCTTCTCTTATTTTCTTTAGAAATCTTATTTCTTTTTTGTGGCGTATGAGACTTGGCTGAATAATTATAATGTCAGAATCTGTTGGAATCTTGTTTTCCAAAAACTTTACTTCGTGCTTGTTTTGTTTTAATATTGCTGCCAAATAACCAAAAGATACCAAGGGAAAATATTCCTCCTTAGATCTTATTTTCCCTAAAACTCTTGACAAGATGGAATTTCCTATTTGCCAGGTTGTTCCAAACCCTCCATTATACTCCTTGTTATCTCCTGACTCCTGAATGTTTAATAAAGTGATTTTCATTATTATACTTACCGCAAGAATATCCAGCAGTTTAGTGCTGAAATGAATTGCGATTCTCCTTTGTGATTTTTCTTATTTCTTAGAGAGTATTCTTTATAAGTTTATTCTATTTTTTCTGCAATGCAGAGCAGACTGAACCCAAATCCCAAGTTGATGTTGTTCTCAACATACTTGAACCATATGTTTAAGATTCTGTTGAGTAGTTTCTTATTGTCTTTTGTTCTTAATTTTGTTGTATTCATTTCTTTTTTGAGGATTTTTTCTGATATGAAATATGGTATAACCCCCAGCATATTATGATGCCTGAGATGTTTCACCCTGAAATTGTTTTCCTTTAATATACTGATTAATCTTTTTTTTGTGTATCTCCTGTAGTGTCCAAGATTTTTATCTCTTTTTCCATATAAGATAGGGTTTGCCGGAACAAAAATAATTAGTTCTCCTTTCTCGACTAAACAATCGCGTATTTTCCTGATTTGTAACTTGTCTTCTTTTATATGTTCTAATACGTCTATCATAGTTACGGTATCTACTTTTGTCTTGATTAATTTGTTTATTTCTCCTGCATCTCCCTTGTAAATGTTCAGTTCTGGATTGAGATTCTTTGCTAATCTAATTAACTTCTTGTTTGGTTCTATTCCAAAGGTTATTTTGCCTTGTTTACTTAACTTATCCAAGAGATAACCATTACCACATCCGATGTCCAGAACACTTTTCCCTTTTACTTTTGAGATTATGAGATTTGTGAGATTATAATTCCTGAAATCCTTTTCCAAGTTTCCTAATTTACCATATAAGTCAGTTAAGTATTTTTCTGAGTTCTGCATCTTTGAACAGAATATGATTAGTTTAATAAAACTTTTTATATTCAATCGTTATGTAGATTTATTAAACGGGCTTGCCGCCTTAGTCCCTTTGGGACGGATAGGAAACACTTCGTTTTTGAGATTAATAGAAATAATATTTTTCTCCGCCCTAACTTCAAATCAAATAGAAACTAAGAAAACATTTATATACTATCTAACTTATTGCTTTATTATATGAATAAAAAAATTTTAATAATTGGAATAGCACTTTTAATGGTTGGTATTGTAACTGCTACAGGAGTATTGTTTCTTTTTCCTTATCAGCCAGACCAACCACCACAAACAGATGATACTGGTTCAATACAACAAGGGATTCAAGAAGTAGTAAATGCAAATAATCAATTTGCTTTTGAGCTCTATTCAGAATTAAACAAAGCTGAAGGGAGTAATATTTTTTACTCTCCTTATAGTATTTCTGCTGCTTTAGCAATGACTTATGAAGGTGCAAATGGGCAAACAGCAGATGAAATGAAATCCGTTTTTCATTTTCCAGAAAACAACATTTTGAGACCAAATTTTGCTGCAATTTATAATGAAATCAATGAGAAAGATAAACCATATAAATTGAGCACGGGGAATGCATTATGGGCTCAATTTGATTATCCTTTTCTTGAGGAGTATATAAACCGAGTTGAACAATATTACGGTGGAAAGGCAGCTAATGTAGATTTTAGACAAGCGGAAGAAAGAGAGAAATCAAGGCAAACAATAAATACCTTTATTGAAGAGCAAACAAATAATAAAATTAAAGACTTGATTCCTAAAGGGATTCTTACTGGTATGACTAGACTGGTTTTAACAAACGCAATTTATTTTAAAGGAACTTGGGAATGGGAATTTGACAAATCTGACACTCGTGACCAAGACTTCAAAATAACCTCCACCAATATTGTCAAAACTCCAATGATGTATATGGATCCTGATAAAGCAAAATTTAATTATGCAGATTTACAAGAATTGCAAATTTTGGAATTGCCCTACAAGGGTGAAGATATTTCAATGTTAATTTTATTGCCAAAACAAGGAGAAGATTATGATTTTGAAACAGGTGAAAGAATTACCTTTGATTATACCCTCAAAGATATTGAATTATCTTCTCAAATACTTGAGGAATACAAAGCACAGATGAAAGAAACAAAGCTAGATTCAATATCACTTCCTAAATTTGAATTTGACTCAAAATATTTCATGAAAGACACATTAAGTGCTATGGGCATGCCAACTGCTTTTACTTTTGATGCAGACTTTTCTGGAATGGATGGAACATTGAAACTTTATATTGATAAAGTAATACACCAAGCTTATGTAAAAGTTGATGAGGAAGGCACAGAAGCAGCCGCTGCAACAGCAGTTATAATGGACTTTAAAAGTACTGATATGCCTAGAAATGTTTTCAGAGCAGATCATCCGTTTATTTTCATAATTCAGGAAAAAGAGACAGGAAATATTTTATTTATGGGAAGAGTTACTGATCCAACTATACAATAAATTTCCACCCAAAAACTATTATTTAATTCTCTTCTTTTTAGAAAAAAAGAAGCAAAAAAGGTGGTGATAAGCCCCAGAAAAAAATATACGCACGACGACTTACTATTAATTCTCAAATAAATTTACAATACTTACCAAGAATTAACAATGTAATATTCTCTTTCAAATCCATTTTTGTATGATTCTCGTCTTAAAGTATCTCTGGTGGAAAACATGCTGATTAATGCCGGCAAACCACTTAATGCAACCCATACCATACCACCTATCACACACCCTATTTCCAAATTCGAATAAGAATCACCCATAGCCCCACCATAATCCTGACCAAATGAGCTAATATCCTGAACAAATGAGCTAATGCACCCATAACCCGTGGCTAACCAACCAGGTATTGTAGCACATATTAGCTTAATTGATCTATCCGAACATTTTCCAAGAACATTACCCTCTAATTCGTGATATTCATCCATTCTTAATGGTCGCTCGCATACTTTTTCTTCTTCCATTTTAATCACTTTATAGAAGTTACCTATTCATACTTAAATAATAGTAATTCTTTTTAGAATTACAATAACGAAAAACTTATATATCCAAGCTTATTCTTTTTTCCTATGAATACAAAAATCTTAGAAAATATTGGACTAACACGAAATCAAGCAGAAATCTATTTGGCTCTTTTGAAATTAGGTTCTGCCACAGCACAACAAATAATCAAAGAATCTGGAATGCACCGCTCTCCAGTTTATGATAATTTAGAAAAACTTCAGGAACATGGTTTAGTCAGTTATGTTGTCAAAGATTTTAAAAAATATTTTCAAGCTGTTCCACCAAAAAAACTTTATTCTTATTTGGAAGAAAAAAAGCAAGAATTAGCAGAAGCAATGCCTGAATTAGAAAAACTTGAAGGAATGAAAAAAGAAGAAATTAACGCTTCAATCTTTAAAGGAAAAGAAGGATTAAAAACAATTCACTTAGATATGCTGAAAGAAGGAAAGGACATTTATGTTTTAGGCGGAAAAGGGTTGATCTTTTCTGAATTAGAATATTTTATTCCTCACTTTGAAAAAGAAAGAATAAAAAAAGGATTAAAATGGAAAATCCTTTGGGATAAAGAAAAAACTAAAAAAGAAGTATCCAAAAAACCGCTTGTTGAAGGTAAAGTTCTCCCAAAAGGATTTGATTCTAATTGTGTAGTTAATGTTTTTGGAAATAAAGTAGCTATCTTTTTATGGAAAGAAACATATCCAAGTGCATTTGTAATTGACAATAAAGATGTCTCTGATTCTTTTAGAAAATGGTTTAACTTAATCTATAATAAGGTATGAGTGTGATCATAATATTCTTTTTTCAAAAAAAGAAACAAAAAAGGTGGTGATAAGCCCCAGAAAAAAATATACGCACGACGACTTTGATTTCTTGCCTTCGGCATCGTTGCACTAAAATTCAATCCCTAACGGGAGAATATAACAGGAATTTAACGGTTCCGAAACCTTGCAGGTTTCTCCACCCAAATGTCATTTTCCAGCTCTGTTCCGCTTTCCAATTTGTAAACGAGGGAAAATGCCACTTCGCATAAGCCCGATGTCATAAGTGTTTAATATCTAATTATGTTTAATACCTGATTATGCTTGTCATGTCCTTTGATTATGCTTGTTATATCCTTTGATTATGCTTGTCATATCCTTGTCACATTGATGTTTGGATATGTTGACCTCAAATAGATTTCATTTGGTTTTATGTATTGCGGGTAGCTTATTTCCCATATTTTTATTGGACCTATCATCCTTCCCTGGTATATTGACAAAGGCATCATATTTTCGTCATTATACACAACCCTGAAATTAGGTGAGGATGCACCGTAAAGATATAATTTCGTGAACAAGGTTCTTCTTACTTTTGGAGAAAGATATAATGCAGAGCCGATTGAATTGATTTTTGTCTGACTTTCTATGTTCGGGACTATTCTCAGGCATCCTGGAAGTCCTTTTTCTGGAAGTATTGCCTCTTTTCCCTGAATGAACACACACTCCAAGGGGATAATTGTCTGTTCCTCGTTGTATACAAGCACAGCTTTTGCTTCTGTTATTGGCTCTGCTGAGATGCCCTCTACTTCTATTTTCTGAGTTACGATGATGAATGCTATTATTCCTGCAGATTGTCTTGGGAATATCTTGTCCCCATAGATAAAATCCTCATCAAGCAAGGTTCCTCCTGTATAAAGATACATCGTACTGTTTCTTGTTTCCTGAGTTCTTGTTTCATCCATATTGAAAGTATTTATCCAAGAATACCTGTCATAATTCTCATCAGAACCTATGCTGGAAAATGCAGGATATTTTCCTATCTCATCTGATATCATCAGGAGATGCGTGGCATTGTGTGATTTCAGGAATTCCAGTGCTTCTGTCTCACTTTGTGCTGTTATCACGTGGCGGCCCATAAAATGATTCCACGGCCCTATAACATTTCCTCCGTCTGTGATTGTTGCTCTTCCAAATCCTCCCTGAACCCAGTACCCATAATCCCACCAATGTGCAAATACAGCATCTTCCTTAACATTTCCTCTTACCCAATCTCCTGCACTTTGCCATTGCTGGTTATAACTTGGTCCTGTGTATTTTGCATTACTGATACTTGCCTTTGCAAACCCCACAAAGGTCGTGAGTATCAACACTGAGATGATTATCAAAAAAGCATACTTGAATAGTTTATCTTTTATTTTCAGGGAAGAGTCCATCATTTTCATTCCGAGATATCCAGTCATTACTGCTGTTGCTGTTGAGAACACAAATATTAGTCTTATTGCGCTTCTTGCTGACATTAACATTATCAAGAACCAGCTAAGAGCAAATACATATTTCTTGTTTATATTTACTATTTTTTTGAACTTTTCCTTGTTTTTATAAAAGTTGGTCAGGTAATAAGTCAGGAGTATCACGCCAAATATTACTATGGAACCTAGGTACATAAATTGCGCTGTCTTGCTTATTCCGTTTAGTATTCTTGATTCTGCAGAGTACCTGCTGAATATGATTGAAAATGTGAATAATGCATATCCTGCTGTAAGCCAATACTTGTCTTTTTTTAATTTTTTTACTGCCTGATAGAACATCAAGATAGAGCCAATTATGAATGCCCACACATATGTTTTTCCCATTTGGCTAAACCAGTCTTTTATGTATGGCTGGTGACTTTCTGCTACTGTCAAAGCCCACCTGTCTTTTAGGGGGTGTATCATTGTTGATGTAACTTCTTTTATTTGCCCTATAATGAATCCAGGGCCAAAGAATATTGAGGTGAGCACTATTATCGTAATCAACCCTGCTAAAGTGCTGAATACGCTTCGCGGCATTTTTTTAGTTACTTTATCTCTTATTTTTAAGAGGTCTTTTTCCATTAATGCGTAATATATCAATGCTATGAAAAATACAACATAGACTATTCCTGTTGAAAATGATACCATCAGACTCTTGAGATTGAATCTCCCATTTGACATTGTTATGAGTATCAAAGTCAGAGTAATCATCCAAGCTCCGTAACTGTACAGGTCTTGTTTTGTGAATCTTCTTAGAATCACTTCTATGAATCCAAATAACCCGATTATGAGGAAGATGTATAATGCCCCTCCCCAGACCAGTGCTGCAAATGCAGTTGTTATTCCAGCTAACCCTCCAAACAATAGATTTTTGGTTTCCTTCTTGGATTTGTATGCCAAAATGAAAAAGTAGAAGGCCATGAACAGAAACATCATAGCTAATGGCTCTTTATCTGAGAATCCTGCCATTGTCCTGTAAAGATAAGGTGGAACAACTGCCAGAAAAGCTGTGGACAATAGTGCTGTTCTTGAATTGAATAATTGTTTTATAACCAAATAAAAAAATATCATTCCTATTATGAAGCATATTACAGGATAGATTATGTCTGTTTGGGTTATTGTCAGGTTTTTCACGAAGATGCTCAAAACCTTATGGAGATTTGCTATGAATGCTGAAATGAATGTGAATTCTTTTTGAGGATTAAATCCTAATGGGTAACTTCTCATTAGGTCCAATGCCATAAGCTTTCCGTGATTAAGATAATATTCAGAATATCTTAATACAACATAAGGGTCTAATGCGAGCGGATATTTCCATTTTGTCAATGGGATGTTTCTTGTTCTTATGAATGCTCCCAAGTAAAGTATTGCTGCCAGAATTAAGGTGTATACCCACTTTTTCTTTGTATTTAGAAATTTAAGAACTTCCTCTTTCCTTTTTTCTAATTCTTCACTCATTCTTACTTTTGTTTTGATTCTGGGTTTATATAATTTTTCTTTTTAGGGCTTTTAGAAAACATTTATAACTTTTCTTGTTTATACAAGTAGGTGCAGATAATGAGGTTGAAAGAGTTAAAAAAGGGTAGTTGAAAGAGAGTTGAAAGAGTTAAAGAACTGGGATTCAATTAACGAAAATGTGAATCCAATTAACTAAAATTGGTTTAATTAACAAAAACGGTGATAAAAATGGTGGAATTTAAAATAGGTGTTGGCACTTTGAATCTCTCTGAGAGATGCAAAAGGTATGTTAATCAGGTACTTGACTCTAACAGGCTTTCTTATGGTCCTTTTCTTAAAAAATTTGAAAATGAGTTTGCAAGGATTCACGATTCCAAATATGCTGTTTTTACTAATTCTGGGACTAGTTCGCTGCATATTGCTGTGGCTTGTTTGAAAGAGAGGTACGGGTGGCAGGATGGAGATGAGGTTATTGTTCCTGCTGTTACTTTCATCGCCAGTTCTAATGTGCTCATACATAATGGTCTTGTGCCTGTTTTTGCAGATGTGGAAAAAGATTATTATGGGATTGACCCTTCTTTGATTGAGGACAAGATAACAAGGAAAACAAGAGCAATCATGCCTGTTCATCTTTTTGGATTACCTTGTGATATGGGGTCGATTATGAAAATAGCCCAGAAATATGGTCTTAAGGTTATTGAAGATTCTTGTGAAACCATGTTTGCTAAATATAATGGCAGGAGTGTCGGAAGTTTTGGGGACATAAGTTGTTTTTCCACTTATGTGGCTCATCTTTTGGTTACTGGTGTTGGAGGATTGACTGTTACAAATGACCCTGAAAATGCTGTTATTCTGCGTTCTCTGGCTAATCACGGAAGAGATAATATTTACATTCATATTGATGATGACAAGGATAAATCCAGAGAAGAGCTGAAGGAGATTATAGACAGAAGGTTTAGTTTTGTGAGGATGGGGCATAGTTTAAGAGGGACAGAAATGGAAGGGGCCATAGGGCTTGGGCAGCTTGAAGAACACGAAGAGATGATGAGGAAGAGGAGACAGGTTGCGTCTAAGCTGTTGGATGGACTGAAAGACATAAGACAAATCCAACTTCCCAAAATAAGAGAAGACTGTGACCATTCTTTCATGATGTTTCCTGTTGTTCTTCATAATGAATCTAAAGAGAGGTTTGTTAATTATCTTGAGTCAAAAGGCATTGAGACAAGAGACATGTTACCTCTTGTTAACCAGCCAGTTTATAAAAAGTTTTTTGGTTTGAGAGAGAACATGTTTCCTATTGCTGACTGGATAAACAAGAATGGTTTTTATATTGGCTGTCATCAGGATATTTCTGAAGAAGAGATACAGCATATTATTAAAGTGTTTCACGAGTTTTTTAGTTTTGGAGGTCAGATTAGATGAAAGATGAGATGTTTCTTAAAGATGAGATGTTTCTTAAAGATAAGGCCATCTTAATAACAGGGGGGAATGGGTTTATAGGCACTAATCTCGGAATTTATTTAAGAGATGAGAAAGGCGCTAAGATTCTTAATGTAGACAAGAAAAAGGATTCTCTTGTTGGGTTGAATACAAAGATTATTGACTTGTTTGATTTTGATGAATTAAAAAGAGTTATTGATAGTGTTGAAATAGATTATGTGATTCATCTTGCGGGATTTTCAAGTCCTGCAAAGTGTCTTGATGAACAACTGACCATAAGGGAAAATGTTTCTGTGATTGAGAATCTGCT
>JAHJQH010000030.1 GCA_018819375.1 Nanobdellota archaeon | reverse complement strand
TGCACCAGAGCTATTTACCAAAAAGTTTATATATTCACTAACCATTGTTTATCCTTGTAGGTAAACCGGCTCCGTAAAAGGATTGTGAATGCAATCTACCCAGCGTGAATGCGTGTCAATGGTTGGGAAGGTCGCCACTTGCCTACCATTTTTCTTTAATCATTTTATAAGTAATCTTTATTACATTCAGTTTTTTACCATTGCTCCATCTACTTCTTTTTGAACCTCTTTTACGATAACTTCTTGCAGAATTATCTGCGGGGGATTTAATGTTTCTCCCTAAACTAATCCTGAATTCATTAATACTTATTATATCAAAAGAAGGTTTCTTATTCAAAAAAGAAACGAGATATTCTTTAACAAAATCAAAGTGTTCATCATTACATATAATCAATCTCCTAATCTTTTTTTCTTTATCTCTAATTAAATAATAAATACATAAAGCATATAATCTAGCATAATTCCTCTTCGGAAAATCTTTAAAAAAATCCTTTTTGATAGATTCCTTAAACTGCCTAGTTAAAACACACCCATTATGTTCTTTAGTCATAGAATTAACACAAGCTATTCCTGTTGTTTTCTTTGCCCAAAGTTTATGACTCAAATCAATATGGTAATCACTTTCCATAAACCCCAAATCACCTTTACTATTATAAACTTTACTAAACAAACCACCCCCATAAAATCAACACTTTTATAAGAAGACAGATTTTTATGCTAAGAAACCAACATTGAAGGAAACAGCACAATCTAGGATGGGAAAATTAGAAGAAGAAGGTTTTTATAAGTTTATGACCCCAATTCTTTTTATTATTGCAATAATCTCCTTTTTAGTTGCAATAAGTAGCTTACTTTTTCCATTGTTTCCAGAAAAAGACCCAAGGAGACTACAATTATTTTCTATTGGGGTGGTTTTTGGGGTAATATCGCTTACAACTGCTTTTTATGTAAGGGGTTATAAAAAGAAAATAGAAAACAAATAAATAAACAAAACCATCCCTTCATAAACCATCAACACTTAACAAACTCCCTCATCACCACAGTCGCATATCCTCCCTTTGGAAGATAAAAACTGAAAACCAGTTCAGAGTCACCGCACTTCTCAACCTTCAAATCCCTGACAAGCAATCTGCCTAATCTCCTCGTTCCTCCAGCCCCAACTCTCTCAAGCTCTTTCAATTCAACCTCACTTCCCTCAATAATCTCCTCTTCAAATTGCAATGCCTCATCCTCAGCTCTCCTCATCTTCAAACCATAAACAGGCACAGTAAATGAAATCTCCTTATCCCCATACCTTTTCTGTTCCTTCTCAACTTCCTCAACAACAAACATCCCTCCAGTATCATACTTCTTGCATACATCACCAAGCAAAATCCTGTCAAACAACCCCCTCTTCATTCTCTCAGCCAGATAAACATTGCAAAGATAACTCTGATAACAAGAAACATACCATCTTCTTAACCACCTATCCTTAACCTTAAAACTCCCCTTGATAAACTCAATTCCTTTCTGCACATTGCCTCCTTCAATACCAAATCTCTGTTCACCATAATAATTAGGAATCCCTTTTTCTTCAATCACCTTCCTAATCTCCTCAACTCTCTCCAAGGCATCAGCACAAACTCCTCTCACCACAATCCTGAATCTGTTCCCAAGAAGATGTCCAATCCTTAACTTGTTCTTATGTCTTTTGACAAAATTGACTTTAACCCCAAGCTCCCTCTCAACTTTCTCTTTAACTTCTTCTTCACTAACTCCTGTCCTCAAGCTGAAAGTCTGTGTCGCAACCGCATCCTTATCCTTCATTCCAGCAGCACTAACATCAGAATTCTTCAACCCAAATAATTTAACAAGCCTCTCCTGAACTTCCCTAGTAGTAACTCCCCTCTTCGTGACATTCACATAAATATGTTCCCCAGAACCGCACGGCTCATACAATCCAACTTCTTCAACAGAAAAGTCTTCTAAGTTACTCTTGATTCTACCGCCTATTCCCTTCAACTCCCCAGTAACATAAGGCAATTTCATAACCAGAAAGAACAAACAAGCTAATAAAAACCTTTTTATAACCATAAACCATTGCTTTATGAGGTGATATGATGACTTTCTTAAACAAGCAACTTCTTGCAAAAGCAAAAAAAGAAAAACTATCTCTTTACACAGACAGGTTTCTTGAACAACAGCCTCAATGCCCATTCGGATTGTCAGGAGTATGCTGCAGGAACTGCCTTCAGGGCCCTTGCAGAATCATCCCCAATAAGGCACAAGCAGGAATCTGCGGCGCAAAACCAGAAACAATCATCGCAAGAAATCTTTTAAGAACAACAGCATCAGGAACAACTTGTCACACAGACCACGCAAGAGAATCAGTACTCACTCTCCTAAAGATATCCCAAAACCAAACCACTTACAAAATAAAAGATGAACTTAAGTTAAGAGAATTAGCAGAAAAACTAAGAGTGCGCTCTTGGGGAAATATTTCTCTTGTAGCAAAAGCAGTGGCAGAAGAAGCTCTGGAAGATTTCAGAAGACAAGAAGGATTATATCACAAAAAAGAAGGCAACTTCCTGAATTGGATAAACATCACAGCCCCAAAAGAAAAAATAGAACTCTGGAAAAAACTAAACATCCTGCCAGTGAACTGCGATATGGAAACCTCACACGCATTTCACCAGACAACCCTCGGAAATGACGCAGACCCAAATGACCTTCTTTTATCCACCCTCCGCCTTGGAATAACTGACGGCTATGCAGGACTTCATTTGGCAACAGATATGCAGGACATACTTTTCGGCACTCCAACATTAACAAGAACAGAATCAAATCTTGGAGTCCTGAAAAAAGATTATGTAAACATCATAGTTCACGGGCATATTCCTCTTTTGTCAGAAAAAATAAATGAGTGGGCAAAAAAACTAAACAAGAAAGCAAGAAAAGCAAATGCAAATGGAATAAATGTTGTGGGAATGTGCTGCACAGGAATAGAATTACTGATGCGCCTTGGAGTTCCAATCGCAGGCCACATTCTTCAGCAGGAATTGGCAATAGTCACGGGAGCAGCAGATTCAGTTGTTGTGGATGTCCAGTGCATATATCCCTCACTAGGTGACTTGGCTAACTGCTATCACACAAAACTCATCACTACAATAGATTATGTAAGGATTCCAGGAGCAATGCATATTCCATTTTCAGTTGAAAACGCAGACAAGGCAGCGCAGGAAATCATAAATCAGTCTATTCAGGCATACAAAAAAAGAAACCCAAGAAAAATTCTCATTCCAAAAGAAAGCTCAGAAGTTTATGCAGGTTTTTCAGTGGAATTAATAAAAGAACTATTCTCAAAAATAAACAAGAAAAATCCCTTGAAAGCACTCTACACCACATTAAAAACCAGGCAGATAAATGGAATAGTCGCAGTTGTCGGCTGTCGCAGTTCAAAGTTAAACCAACAGCCATTTCACGAGGAACTGACAAAGCTCCTGCTGAAAAATAATATCCTTGTTCTAGCAACTGGTTGTTCTGCCCACGCATCTGCACAAGCAGGCTTGATGACTCCAGAAGCAACAGAAAAATATGCAGGACAAAAATTAAAACTCTTCCTGAAAAAACTCTCAAGATTGAACAATCTCAAAAACACGCTTCCTCCTGTCTGGCATATGGGAAGTTGTGTTGATAATTCAAGGATTTCAAGACTTGTTACAGAACTCTCTCTATGTTCAAAAACAAGAATAGAAAATCTCCCAATCATTGTTTCTGCACCAGAGGCTGCAACAGAAAAATCAGTGGCAATAGGTGTTTTCTTCCTAACCCTCGGAATCACGACTCACATCAACCCTCCGCTCCCAACTTCAGGCTCAAGGTATATCACAAACTTCCTGACAAAAGACCTTCAGAAGATCACATTCTCAAAGATAATCCTTGCCATCACCCCAGAAAAAGCTGCTAAATCAATCATTCAGGTTATTAATAAGAAAGACTTTTAAACTCCTGCACCTGCTTCTAATCAATGGTAGACCTGAATGTGTATAACCTGCTGTCCACGACAGTGTTGAGGATTATTGTTGCAGTAGTTATACTGATATTCGGTCTGATATTTGGAGGTTTTTTCAGCAAGCTCACAAAGAAGATTCTCAATGAACTTGAGATAAACAAGATACTCTCAAAAGAAACAAGTATGAAAATTCCTCTTGAACAGACACTTTCTTCAATAGTAAAATATGTTGTTTACTTCATTGCATTAATGCTCGCATTAGAAGAACTTGGATTGACAACAACCATAATCTACATTCTTTTTATTATAATCCTGGTTATCTTGGTGCTTTTGATACTTCTGTCATTCAAGGACTATCTTCCAAACTTGGTTTCAGGATTTGTGATACACAACAAGAAAAAGTTGAGACTAGGAGATTATGTATCCATCGCAGGAACAGAAGGGGAAATAACAGAGATTACAACCACTGATGTCAGGATAAAAACAAAAACCAACGAAATTATGGTAGTCCCAAACTCCATGTTCTTCAAAAAGGAGTTCAAGATAAGGGATAAATCACAAAAAAATTAGTGCCTTCGTAGCTCAGTTTGGATAGAGCGACTGCCTCCTATTGAAGTTATTGGTTTGCAGAAGCTTTCCTAAAGCTTCAGAAGTGAGCAGTAGGTCGTGGGTTCAAATCCCATCGGAGGCGTGATGTATTGCATAAACCTTTGTGCGAAAGGTTTATATATCACTTAAAGTGATAATATTATCACAAAAGGTGATACAATATGAAGATTGAACTGAAAATCCTTGATTTGCTCGCAAGAGACACAAGTAAAAATCCCACCATAAATGAAATAGCGAAAGCTACAAAAGAATACTACTCTTTCGTTCATAGAACTATCAGCAAACTGACTAAAGAAGGGGTTATCACAAAAACAAAGGTGGGAAAGGCATTTATATGTTCTTTGAACCTAAACAACGAAAAAACTATAATTTTATTACAATTGAATGAAATTGAAAGAAAAAGTGATTTCTTCCAAAAAAACAAAGAGTTACAATTAATCTTAGAGGATTTTGTTAAATCATTAGAACCAAAAAGGGATCTATCTTCTGTTGTTCTATTTGGTTCATACTCAAAAGAAAATGCAACTAAGCAGAGTGATATTGATATTCTGATTATAAATAGGAAAGGATTAAATATTGAGAAAACAACAAAAGAAATATATGCAAAGTATGGAAAAGAAATAAATCCAATAGCAATCACCCCAAATGATTTCAAAAATCAGAAAAAGGGGGCATTAATCAGAGAGATTATAAACAACCACCTGACTATATATGGAGCGAATAAGTTTATTGAGTTGGTGTTCAGATGAAAGCTAAAGACATTATTGTAAAAT
>JAHJQH010000002.1 GCA_018819375.1 Nanobdellota archaeon | reverse complement strand
TTCTGCAAAACACCCGCTTTCCACAACCACATAAGAACAAGAATAATAATCGTAATAATTAGTGCTGTACCAGTATCAAAATGTCCTCTTTTTCCCAAACCTCTTTTCGTTTTAGGAATATGTTCCATTTTCAAAAGGTCTATTTCCCTCCACACTTTATCAAACTGTTCTTTGGTTTTAAATCTTTCGTTGGTCTCTTTTTTGAATCTTAACAAATCAACTTTCAAATATTTAAAATCATCAAAAACAGAGAACATTAGGATAGCTAAACCAACAATAGCTGAAACAAGACTCTGAAAAGTACCATAAGTAACTAACACCATCCCCACAATCATAAAAATCTCTTTTTGATACTTCATACTCACAAATAAAAAAAGAATACGGATATATAAGACTTCTCCGCTCGGTTGTCTCTTAGAACCATCTCAAAAACCTAACTAAACAATTTCTGCAAAACACCCGCTTTCCACAACCACATAAGAACAAGAATAATTATGACAATAACCATTAACGTCTTAGGATCAAGCTGTCCCTTCCTGCCTCTTTTAGATTTCAACTTGTCTATCTCCCTCCAAATCTTGTCTATGCTTGTTTTGGTATTTAAATCTTTCTTCAGTCCTTTAATTTGTTCTTTGTTTATTTCTATGCTTGAAGCAAAAGATAAGACAATAAAAAAAAATCCCAAAATCAACAGGGTCAGATTATCTGTCCCGGTATTACCAAAACAAAGGAAGTCTAGGAAAATCTTACTTCAATTCGAAACTCATAATATCCTCTTCTTTTAAGTCAGAATCAAGAAATATTCTCTTTACTCTCCAGGGTTTATTCTGTATTGTTTCAAAAACAGGGTTATTCTTATACACAAACCTAAAGGATTTTTCCATGACCTTGCCTTGACCAATAATGCCATCTCCATAAATTGGATAAAGTTTTCCATTCGGAATAGAAATAAGAAAAATGGCTTTTATTTTGAAATCGCTATTTTCTTCAGTATAAATAATATTAATCACATAGGTTAAACAAACTTTCTGATGTTCTTTTCCAGAATTATAATAAGAAGGTAAATTTGTATTGAAGTTTTTATTTTTTGAGCTGTAACTTGTTTGATTCTCACTAATTGGGATTTTACCCTTATAATCTGAAGGATTATCAAGTTTTGCGGTCTTTATGTCAATATGGACAAACGCCCTTGTTGTTTCAAAAAATAAATCTGCACCAATTGGTGAGGAATTCGGTCTTCCGAACTGATTAAACAACCAAAAATAGATTCTCTCAGCACCTCTTGCAAAATCAGAGTTTTGCCTTTTCTTGTCTACCCTGTCAAAGGCTTTTATCCAATCATCTTTTATCTTATCCTTAGAATTCAGCCCATCAATCATCTTATTCAAATCTTGATGGAGTGTAAAATAAATATTCTCAAGGGTCTCATGTTCCCAAAATTCAATATCCTTCATTTCTTTATCAGCTTTCATAATTAACTCCTTTTCACAAATTGTGATAATCTCTTAGTATTAAGGTTACATCGCTTTTTAATTATTTCTATGTATTCTTTATTTAATTCAATTAAAATAGATTTCCTTCCCAAATCCATCGCCACTTTTCCCGTTGTTCCAGAACCAGCGAAAGGGTCAAGAACAATCCCGTCAGGGGGGCAACATGCCTTTATTGCCCTCCTTGGTAATTCTTCAGGGAATACTGCAAAATGGGCTTCCTTTAACTTTGCTGTTGGGATTTGCCACATATCGCCAGGATTCTTCCCATTTGGGTGCTGTTTCACAATTTGCAAAACATAATGTTGCTTCATCATGATTTCATCGTATTTATTATCTAAACTAAGGAGTTTCTTTAATTTTAGCCAATCTTCAGGTTTAGGTAATGAACTACCTCCTTCATCTAATCTAAACCAATGCCCTGCAGTATCTTTATAATCAAAATATTTGTCTATCTCCTTAGAGGTAATCTCTTTATCTTTCCTTTTTTTACGCAAATATCTTATTATTTCAAACTTTAGCTCGTCATCAATGTCATACTTCCTCTGTAAAGAGTAATATTCTCCATTAACAACACTCCTTGCACCTGGTGAAGCTCCGAAATTAATCTTATTTGTGCCTTTGAATTTACCATTATACCCTTCTCCATTTGAAGGTGTAACTTTCAGACCAAGATTATCCTTCAGTTTATTAAACTCCTCTACACCCAATGTTTCTGGAAGGTTGCTCTTTTTTTCTTCTTTGGTTTTATGCTTAACCCTAACCTCATCTAAGTTGAAATAATATTTTTTGGATTCTCCATTTTTTACAAAAAAGAAAATCGGTTCCCATGTATTAGAAAATCTATTTTTTACTGGAGAGGGCATATGATTTGGTTTATGCCAAATA
>JAHJQH010000029.1 GCA_018819375.1 Nanobdellota archaeon | reverse complement strand
TGGAAAGGTTTTTATATTTTTCTTCTCTACTTTTTAGTATGGATGAGAAACAAGATAATATGAAAAAAGAGAAAACATCAGAATTAGAAAAGCAGGTTTTTAGAAGATTTCCTAAATGGAGAAAAGATTTTTCTAGAAGTGGATTTAGAAGAATACTGAATTTTGTGATAGAAAATGTTGTTCTTACAGGATTAGTTGAGAATCACAATTCAATAAAAAATTATGGTTCTCACCTTAACCAACTTTTTTTGCAAATTACTGGGAAGGATGATGTTTTTGAAATAGAGGGTTATCATTTTCCTTATAATCCTAAATCAAGAGAAAAAGGTTATTTAGAAATCAGTGTTGGTTTTCCTGACCTAAATATATCTTATGAAGAATACAGCACATTACAATGGATATTAAGAGAAGCAGGTTTTAGATCTTTTTAATGCTAAATTTTTCGTTGAAGACTATTTCTTTTGCCTTTGTGACTGCCTGTAAATCTTCGAGAAAAGGCATTAAAAGTGCCTGACTCTTTTTTGTTAATGTAAGCCCTATTTCTGTTTTCATAGAAAGATTATTTTTTGCCTTGTATTTTCTTACTTCTGAAAGAATCTCCGTGAACATCTGGCCTGCTTCTTCAAGAGAAGAGTTTAATTTCACCATCAACTTAGGCCACTCTGATGTGTGAATTGATTTACAAGGTGAACCTATCTTGTATGCGGGGGTTGACTTGCAGTCCACTGTGCTCAACTTCTCTTCGCATTGATTTAAATGTTGGTAGATTTCCTCTGTTATGAAAGGTGTTATTGGAGCCATAAGCTTAAGTAATGTAGTGAGTATAGTCTTTATGGTATGTTGTGCTGAAATTTTTCCCTCTTTTTTTCTTTCTTCATTGTATAACCTGTCTTTTATTATTTCAAGATAATTGTCGCAGAAGTCGTGCCAGAAAAAATTTTCAACCATCTTTTTTGCTTCTGCTATATCATATTTCCTGTATTTTTTAGTGGCAAACTCTACAAGTTTTGACAACCTGCAGAGCATATACTCGTCAATGAGTTCTAGTTTTTTTGGTTTTTCATCTTTATAGTTTTTTAGGTGCATAAAGACGAATCTTGATGCATTCCACAATTTTGTCAGAAACTTCCTTCCTGCGATTAGTTCTTGTTCCTTGAACAGAAGGTCACTTCCTAAGGAAGCTGTTCCTACCCAATACCTGAAAATGTCAACCCCGTATTTTTCTATAATCTCATCTGCCCAGACTGCATTTCCTTTACTTTTGCTCATTCCTTTTCCTTTTGGGTCAAGAACATAAGTGCATATCATTACTTCTTTCCAAGGAATCCTGTCAAAGAGCAGGTGACTTTTTAAAATAGTGTAAAACGCCCACGTCCTTATGATGTCGTGTGATTGCGGTCTTAATGACATTGGTGCCATTCTCTTGTAAAGTGCTGGATTTTTCAACCATTGGGATGCAATTTCTGGGCTGTTTGATGATGTCATCCATGTATCAAAGACATCTGTTTCCGGCTTTGTTTTTTTGCTGCATTTTGGACATTTTTTCTCTGTTTCTATTGGGTCCACTGGAAGCTCTTTTTCTTCTGGAAATATTACCTGATTGCATTTTTCACAATACCAAACAGGTATTGGGACCCCATAATATCTTTGTCTTGATATAATCCAATCCCAACCGAGATTGTTTGTCCAATCTTCAAATCTCGTTTTCATGAATTCCGGATACCACTTGATTTCATTTCCTCTTTTTATTAAATCCTCCTTGTGACAAAGTGTTTTTATGAACCACTGCTTTGTTATTATATACTCCACCGGAGTGTTACATCTCCAGCAGCTTCCAACTGTTTGTTGGATGTTTTCTTGTTTCTTTATTCTTTTTTCCTTTTCTAACTCTTCCATAATTTGTTTTCTTGCTTGTTCTGATTTTATTCCTTCATATTTTCCTGATAATTTGTTTAATGTTCCGTCCTTGTTTAATATACTTCTTAATTCTAATTTGTATTTTTTCCATTTTTCGATATCTGAATTGTCTCCGAATGTGCAAGTCATCATCATCCCTGTTCCAAACTCTTTATCCACTGTTTCATCTTCCATAATCTTAACTTTGTGTTTGAATAAAGGAACTATTACTTCTTTCCCAATCAATTTTTTATACTTCTTATCATCTGGATGAACAAAGATACCAACACAAGCTGGCAGAAATTCTGGTCTTGTTGTTGCTATTGTTATCTTTTCTTTTGAATCTTTCATATCAAAATTGATGTAACTTAATTTTGTTGTTCTTTTCAAGTCTTCAACTTCTGCTTGTGCCAATGCAGTTTCATGATGTGGGCACCATATTGTCGGTTCCTCTTTCCTGTAGCAATCTCCTTTTTTTACTAATTTCAAGAAAACAGTCTGAGTAACTTTCTGCGCTTCTGGAGAGATTGTCGTGTATAAAAGGTTCCAGTCGTAGCTATGCCCTAATCTCTTGAATACATTTTTTGAATAGAGGTCTTCAACTTTTTTTGATTCCTTCAGACATATCTCCCTGAATCTTGCACGATTTGTTTTTGCCTTGTTTATGTTCAGTTTTTCTTCCACATATTTTTCTGTTGGCAATCCATTATCATCAAATCCAGGAGGGAAATAAACATTCATTCCTAACTGCCTCATAACTCTTGCCACTATCTCAAATTGTGTATAATGAAGTGCATGGCCCACGTGCAAGTGACCTGCAGAAGCATATGGTGGTGGGGTGTCTATGGAGAAAATAGGTTTCTTGGAAGTTGGATTGAATTTGTAAATATCCTGTTTTTCCCACTCTTTTATCCATTTTTTTTCAACTTCCTTGTGGTCGTAATTCTCTGTTAATGTCATAAGAATGAAGTTGGAGAAGTGGTATTTAAAGTTTGTTAAACCACCTTGAGGTTTGTTAAATCACTTTGAACTCTTTAAAGTGTTTGACTGGCAGAGATTCTTCTTCTATTGACTGGACTTTTGCCAGGGGAGGACCTTTTTTGCAGAGTTGAAACATCTTGTTTATTGATTGTTCAGGGCCTTCAAATATTGCCTGAACCTGATTGTCTCCAGCATTTTTTACCCAGCCCTTTAAATTCAGTCTTACTGCGTGTTCACGAATAAAAGAACGGAAGCAAACTCCGGTCACTTCACCTTTTATGCAGAGTTTTGTGGTTGGCATTTTAACCTCTAATTTTATCCAAAAATTGTTTTGGAGTTAGTATCCTGATGTCTTGGTATTTTCCTATATTTAATAAATTGTTGTCCTGGCTGATTATATAATTAGCATTTCCTGTGACTGCTGTTTCGATGAATTTATTATCATCTGAATCTTTCTTGACTACATTAAGTTTCATCTCTGGTTCCAGAATAATCGCATTTTTTATGATCATTTCAATCCATTCTTTTGTCATCTCCTCACTAATTGAAACTTTAAAACTCCCAAGAGAGTTTATTAACTCCTTGATTATCGGAAAGGATGTTAACAAAATAAACTCTTTATTTTTCCATAGATCAATTATTTGGCTGCAATAATTGCCTTCCCAGAAAATTCCAGAGATAAAGACATTTGTGTCTAGAACAACCCTCATCTTTTCCTTGCTTTTTTGATTGCTTGTTTAACATCTTTTGAGTTTATTTTCTTAATTTTGGCGAATTCCCTGGTTTTCTTTAATAGCTTATCAAACCCCTCAAAAGAGGGCATTTCTATTTTTTTTAGAATAATGGTGTCACTTTTACCTATTACTATGAACTTTTCTCCTGTATTAAGATGTAGATCTTCTCTTATCCCCTGAGGTATGACAACCTGTCCTCTTGAGCTTAAACTTGTTATTTCTATGTCTTTCATTTTAACCTCCTTGATAAGTATATCTTATTAGTAAGATCATCTTATATATAAGATTTTTGATTCTGAGAAATTATCTTCTTGAAATCTTTCCTGGTTTTTTCCATGCATATGTGCGTAGTTTTGATGACTTGCCGAAACCGCAGGAGGAGCAGGTTTTTTTTCTTATGTGGTATGCAGGTTTTCCACAACGCCTGCACCTGATAAAATTCTTTTTAC
>JAHJQH010000028.1 GCA_018819375.1 Nanobdellota archaeon | reverse complement strand
GGGTGATGGGTATATGAATCATACAGTAAGGATGTTGATGCTTTCTGATATCTTTGTCTTAACAGGGTTTGGTTTGATAACTCCCATACTCGCGATTTTTATTAAGGAGGATCTTGCTGGAGGAAGCATACTTGCTGCAGGAATAGCAAGCACGATTTTTCTCATAACAAAATGCTCCATCCAATTGCCTTTTTCAAAGTATATTGATGCTCATAAAGACAAGGTCAAATGGTTGGTCATTGGAACCATATTAATTGTTCTTGTTCCTTTTGTTTACATATTTTCCAAGACGATAACTCATGTTTATTTAGCCCAGATATTGTATGGCATTGGAGCTGGATTAGCTTACCCAACCTGGCTTGGATTGTGGAGCACACACCTTGACAGGAAACACGAGAGCTTTGAATGGAGCTTGTATTCTACTTCTGTTGGAATCGGAACAGCAATTACTGCTATTGTAGGTGCAGCAATTGCAAATTACGTAGGTTTTAACTTAACTTTTGGGATAGCTGGAATAGTATCCTTAGGGGGATTGTTCATATTATTCAAATTAGAGAAACAAGAGCATAGTTGTAAGATTAAAGACCAGCATTACCATATCAAAAGAAAATTACTTCATAGGGTCAAGAACCATTAGGTTTTTATAAGTTTCCTTGTTTTTTATTTTATGAGATTGTTGTGTGTTTTTGGATTGATGGTACTGATGCTTTTCTTAGCTGGGTGTGGTGTTGAAAGTTATATGTGCCAGGTTGAGGATTGCCGAGGGGTCTTGGTTGGGATGATTGATAGTGCGAGTGAGAGCGTGTATTTCATGGCTTATTCTCTGACTGATGATGGTGTTGGTGATGCTCTTGTTAGGGCAGGTAAGAGGGGGGTGGATGTTAAAGGGGTTATGGAAAAACAGCAGAGGAGCGCATATTCTGAGTTTGATAAACTGAAACAAAATGGCGTTGATGTAAGATGGGATGATAATTCTGCGTTAATGCATCATAAGGTCTTTGTGGTTGATGGAAAAGTTGTCGTGACTGGAAGCTGCAATCCAACTGAGAATGGGTTTAAGAACAATGATGAGAATCTTGTTGTTATTCGTAATGGCGGAGTTGTTGAGGATTTTATGAGGGAGTTTGAGAGGGTTTTTGGGTAGGTTTAAAGGAGTGGTTATAATAATAGGTGGTTGAAGAAGTAGAATGCTGAAAGTAAAAGCAATCCACACCAATGCTATTATTAGAACCAACAACAGATAAATTTAAAACTTATTAATTCCTGTTTATTTTATGAAATTTGAAATAGATGTTAGTGGTTATGATATATTTAGTAAAGATTATGTAATATGTATTTCTGGTGAAGGAAGCATTGTTAAAGGTTTTAAATTTAAAAAAGAATTAATTGAAACCATCATTAATAATTGGCATAAACAGAAATATGGATATAGAGATTTTGGAAAAGAAATAGCTCTTTTTAAAGTAAAATTATATTGTGTGATTATCTATTATTTATTTAAATCAATTGGATTGAAAGAGAGGGTTTCATTAACAATTTGTAGGGATTTTTATCGTCATAAAAATGATATAAATAATACCCTTCGGTATTTATTGGAAAAAAAGTTAGGAATACAAATTGGCTCTCCACTCCATCAAAGACTACCTAATTCTTCAGAAGCACACAGGTATGCTAAATTGATGCATAATGATACCTTAAATAAACTTACTACATCTGTGGATATAAATTTAGAAGATATAGAAAAATTTCTTAGGAGGTTTGTATTTAAAAGATATAAAAAACATAAATAAAAAGTTACGCCAAAGGGTCACTGACCGAATCCCAGATAGCCTACCCAAATAGAATTGGATAAACCCCCTGGCAATTGACGTATATATTTAATAATTATAATGATTTATAAACTTTTCTACTAATTTTCCTGTGTGTAGTTTCATGACATTTGTCATAAGATTATACATTAAACAACCCCCTGTAAAATAGGCACTTTTTTATATCTAAGGATATAGGGAAAAAGGATGGATTGTAAGGTCTGAACATCATCCTGGGGTGTTTGTAGGTGGTGCTTATGATGGTATATCTGAGGTATCAATTCATTTCAAACCAAGGAAAAATTATTCCAAACCAAAGAAAAACAAATAAACAGGTGATTGTCTAGGGATAATTAATGGATTTGGAAAGAGTTGAGGGATTACTTAATATACCCGCCTTTTTGGAGGTTCCACAGTTTCTTGTATTCCCCGCCTTCTCTTATGAGCTGGTTGTGATTTCCTGCCTGCACAATTTTTCCTTTTTTCATAACTATGATAGTATCTGCGTGCATTATTGTTGAGAGCCTGTGAGCTATGATTATGCTTGTTCTTCCTTTCATAAGGCTGCTCAAATCCCTTTGTATCTCGTATTCGGTTTCTGAATCAAGGGAAGAAGTTGCTTCGTCAAGAACAAGTATCTTCTTGTCTGCAAGTATTGCCCTTGCGATAGAGACTCTTTGCTTTTCTCCTCCTGAAAGTTTTATTCCTCTCTCTCCAACAATAGTCCTTTCTTTTTTAGGCAAGGTTTTGATTATCTTGTCCAATTGTGCAAACTTAATAGCATCCATAACCTTTTCTCTTGAAGCTTTTGGGTTGGAAAAAGCAATGTTGTTGTAGATGGTATCATTAAATAATATGCACTCCTGCGGTACTATGGACATTTCACTTCTTAAAAACTCCTGTTTGAATTCCCTGATGTCTTCATTGTCAATTGTTATGCTTCCAGAATCAACATCATAAAACCTGTAAAGAAGTTTTATCAAGCTTGTTTTTCCGCATCCAGAATGGCCAACAAGTGCAACTTTCTTTTCTGCAGGAATAAGGAGGTCAAATTTCTCAAATATCTTCCTCTTACCGTAATTGAAACTTATATTATTAAAGGCAACTTCTCCTCTTTGGACTTCTATTTTTTTTGCACCTTTCTTGTCAATTATTTCTTTTTGTATTTTCCCATATTCAAAAGTTGCCTGCAAATCAGCTATTGAACGATAAGATTCCCTAAGCCCTCCTGCAAACCTGTACAATGGTTCTGCCAATCCAAAATAAGTGGTGTAGATAAAGATTATAGTCCCCAAAGTTATTTCTCCTGAAAGCAATCTTTTCATTGAGAAATACATTAAGAGCAGAGTTCCTAACCCAAGAATCAAATTCTGGTTAGAGGAATAAATCCTGAAATAATCCCAATGCCTTATCATTGCTTTTCTTGTCTTTTCAGAAAGTCTTGCAAACAATCCCTTGATTCTCATCTCTTTTCCAAAATATCTTATGGATTCTATGTTCGTAAAGATGTCGCCCATATGGGCTTTTTCCCTGTCATCTGCCTTGTTTGCCTCCAGGTTTGCTGGTTGCTGAACTTTTTGTATGAACAAACTGTGTAAAACAAAGACGGTGATTATTCCAAAAATTATGACTGCTGACGTAAAGTCAAGATAGAGAAAAGATATGGTGAGCACTATTACCTGAAAGATTAATGGGGCGAGGTTAAACAAGATGACATCAGTCATACTTTCCATTGCCCTTGAACCCCTACTTATCTTGGATATCATGCTCCCTGTCTTGTGTGATACGTGAAATTTATGGTCAAGGTCAAGGGTGTGGTTGAAGTATTTCTGCTTTAATTTTAATATCATACCTCCCTCAAGTCGATTTGTGAAATGCAGTTCAATCCAGTCAGATGCATACCTGACTATTAGCAAGATTATGAAAGCAATCCCCAAGAAGAGAAGAATTCTTGTAAAATCCGTGGATGTAAGAGAGTTGTTGGAGAAAGCGGTTCCATTGTCTATTGCCATCTTTAACAAGAACTTTTCCGCAATTTTCATTCCTTCTTTTATGAGAACAAAAAACAATGCACTAAAAAAGAGAACCCTGAATCCCTTAAAGAAACTGAAATATTCCTTTATATTCTCCTTGAAATGAATCTTTTCCTTTTTCTTGTTTTTTGCCATTTTAGTTAAGTTTAAATAGTGGTTTTCCTTTTATGAGCATAGGATGCCTCAACTTAAAACAATTACGCTGGTCAATCCTCCTGAAAAAGGATTGCGGGTGTTGTCTGATCAAGATGAGCCTGATGATGAAGAGGAAAGTGATTAGTATTCCTCGTTGAATTTATGGGTTTAATCACGAAACTCACAAATCCTTTTATTTATTAAAGTATCGCAATTAAATTGTTAATTCTTGATTAATGTGTAGAACACAACAACATATCTTGAACAAAAGCTGGTTGAAGAAGGATTTTAGAAATCTTGATTGAAATTCAAGGTAGTTGATTATAGAGATCTTGATTCATGTTCAGAGTAATTAATTAGTTTTTTTATCTCTTGGCGTGTTAAGCACTGCTGTTCCGAGCTTGATGAAGTCCTGATATGCTTTTTGGTCATCCACAATTCTTGTTTCTTGTGCTGTTTCATCAGTAATTGCCAAGATGGAGGGGGTTTTTATTTGGGAAAGCTGTACTTTGTATGTTTTTAGTGTTTTTCCAAGATTTTCTTCATCTATTTCTGCCCTAAAAAGGAGCGGAAAAAGGTTTTCATTCTGGTATCTTCTTATTGGAAGAAAAGAGAAGTTGGTTATGTTGTTTGTTGTGTCTTTTTTTATTGAGATTTCTGCGTGAATAAGCTTTTTCTCAAGGTCTTTTATATGAAAGAGATTTTGTTCTGTTTCCTGAAGAGAAAATCCTTTTTTAAGCCAGTCTTTGCAGAGTTTATTCCATTGGTCGTTAATGCTACATAAATGAATGCCTCTGTTAAATTTGTGGTCTTCTGACAAACCCATAGTTGGAATCCCTGGAGGATAATCTGTAAAAATAGGCACTTCACTCTTAGAATTGACATAATCTGCGAGAGTGGCTGTTTGAGTTGTTTGGTTTAGGGAGGAAGTTATTTTAGTTGGTTGGTTGAAAAAGAGGCTTGTTTTTTGGATAGAATTTGGGATAGCGTAAATGCAGGATGCCGCAGCAAAAGTTTCCATAAACTCCCTCCTTGTAATATGTTTTGACATGGTTTTTTATGGGGTGCAAAGATATTTAAATTTGACCTTTTCAAAGTGGTGAAAGGATATGTTCTGAACAATATATTTCTTTACATAAATTGTTAAAAAAAGATTGAGTTAACTTAATGCTATGACTAAAAGGGGTTTTAAAAAAGAGTTTTGTAAAAAGGGACTGGTTTTTTTATTAGCTAGTTTTGCGTCTTTTGGTTTTGGACAGAGCAAGAAGTATTTTAGCCCTTCACAAGTCAAGGGGTTTGACCAGCTTGCTGCTGAACAATTGGAGAAGATAAAGCAGGAGCCAGTATTTTATGAAAATGGACAAATGGTTTCTGTTAATGAAAACCTTTTTGATAATGTGGAATATTTCAGGGACTTTGCGAGAGTCACTTTTTGTGATGGTGAAGTGAGGGATGTTTTTGAGAGCAAAAGGGCTGATGTTTCGCGAAGATTGGGGAAACTGGAGAAAATAGCTATAAGAGATAGTGATGGTTTAGAAGATAATTATGTTCTTTATGTGGTTGGCTCGAGAGAAAAGAGGTTTATTGATTGGGTTGGGCCATTGAGTGAGAGATTAATTGAAAGTGATCTTGTTGAGGTGGATAAGCTAACTGTTCTTTCTGGTGCTGAAGCAACTACGGATAATTATCTTGGAGTGCTGACTGATTACAAAACAAGGATGGATAAGGATGACAAGCTTGTTATAATTTTTCCTGGAGATGGTGCAGGGTATTACAAGAACCTGCCTTGGGTTCCTGTCAAAAATGTTGGATTTACTTATGTTCCTGTTTATGTTAGTGAGGATGAGGGATTAGTGGAATTCAGGAAGTTTGACAAGGACTGCATTGAGAGAGATTGTTTTCTTAGGGCTTTTAGCAGTGGGGGGTTGTATGGAAAATATGTGGGTCTTAATGAAAAGAGAATTTATTTTAATTACAAGAATGGGGAGAGGGTAGCTTATGGTGTGAGTTTTGTGGCTGAGAATGACAGTACTGAAAAGGTTGGAATCAATAGGGTCTTCTCTTACTTGTCTTCTGATGTTGACAGGGATGTGAGAATTAGTGATGATGAGAAAGACCTTTTTTATTATCATCTCTGGACTGACACGACAGGTGCTTTTACTAATGAGGTGTTTGATATTAAAAAAAATGCGGGGCTTGCGCTTTCAATAGATGCAAAGAATTTTCCTGACCATGCTTTTGCTGTCCGGCTTGATGACGGTAAGCAGTATCTTGGTGCGTGTCTTAATTCTTGGGAAAGTGATTATTCAAAAATGAATGTTAATCTTATTGACAAGGATGGTGACGGGCTTCTTTCGGGTGATTTTAATGGTGATGGAAAAGATACTGGCTGGGTCAGTCTTCAGGAGAGGTTTTATTTTGTGGATGGATTTCTTGAGGATTGGGAAGCTTTTGATATTCCTTTGAAAGAGTTTAGAGATTATGGGGTGCAGGTCAGTCTTTTTGTGGGTCATTGTTTTGGCGGCGGGACTCACGAAAATGCGAGAGGAAAGAAAGTTTCTTCTTTTTCAATGACAGATGCTTATAATATTTCTGGCGGAAATATTTTTGAGGAGAATTTAACTAATGGCTTGTGCTATGATAGTAGTGGTTTTCTTAATGCTGATTTGAATATGGATGGGAATTTAACTTTTGGAGAGATGGTGAGATATATATGGAAAAATGACCCGATGACAGGCGAAGACCCTATTCTTGGCTATTCAGTGGGTCTTCATCACTGGGGAATGCAATTAAATGCTGATGAAGACAGGAGTCCGTCTTATATCAGAGATGGATATGATTCTGCTGACTGGGTTGCTGCTGATAATGTTTATCTTATTGGCGGGCAGGAAAATAATTTTGTGAGTCATAGTAATGCTCCAGAGTGGAAAGTTTATGATGCTTATCCTAATCCTTTTAATCTTGAAACAAAATTAAAATTCAGTTCGGACAGGGCTGGAAGATATGGTGTTAATGTTTATGATGTGAGGGGAAGATTAGTAAGAAAACTTGTTGATGGTCATTATGGTGCTGGAGAGCATGAGATAATCTGGGATGGCAGGGGAGATAGTGGTGCTGGAGTTGGCAGCGGTGTTTATTTCCTTAATCTTGCTGGTAATGATGGAAGGAGAGAAGTGAGAAAAGTTGTGGTTGTTAAGTGAGTTTGTAGGGTGGTTAAATAAAGGAGAATTAATGTTTACCTTGATGCGTCTGCCTGTCTTTCAAACTCAAGTTTCTTGGATATTGCTTGTGATGCGTGCTGGTCCATGTTGTATGCTGCCATTATCTCTTCTGCCAAGGCAACATACATGCTTTTCTTTTTGCCATAGGACCTTTGATAAGCACCTTGTATCATCTGCTTTAAGGTGATGTCTATTCTCCTCTGCGGAGAACATTCAATAGTCTGAGGATATCTTGCACCACCATATTCTATTGTTGTGATTTCTTCTCTTGGTGCTGCATTTTCCACTGCTTTCACAAAGACTTCCACAGGGTTTTTCTTTGTCTTGTCTTCTATGATTTCAAATGCTTTTTTGACAATTGCATAATTTTTTTGTGATTTGCCGGTGCATTTTCCTGATGTGGTCTTGTGTTTCTTTCCCCTGTGTCCAGGCCCCATCATCTTGTTGATTAATCTTTCAATTATGTGATACTTATTTCTCCAAAACCTGACTTTTACATTTCTTCCGCCTGTTTTTGGAACTATGATGGGCTGTAAGTTTATGTATCTCTTTAGTCCAGGATCCTGAACAGTTATTTTCCCTGTTTCCCACTTATTGAATATGAGCATCATCTCCTACCTTTCTCTATCTTTCTTTTGACAAGTGCATCCAAGCTCTGGTCATTAACTTTTATTACCTGCCACCTGATTCCTGGTATGTCTCCTTTTGCTCTTCCCATCTTCCCACCTATGCATTCTATTATTATCTCATCGTGTTCATTGATGAATTTTATTGCATTGTATCCTGGAACAAAAGCTGTTACTTTTTTTCCGTTTTTTACCAACTGAGCTTTTACTACTTTTCTCATAGCGGAGTTGGGCTGTTTTGCCTCAACTTGGGATTTTTCAAGAACTATTGCTTTTGCTTGTGGCGAACCTCTCAATGGGTCTGACTTTTTCTTTAAATTCAGCATTCTCTTAGTGAACCATTTATTGTTCCATCTAAACTTCTTTCTTCTTTTCTTTAGTTTTTTCCCTGCGTTAAGTCCTTTTGATTTCTTGCTCATTTTTTAGCCCCTTTGAAAATGATCTAAGACCCCCAAACTTCTAAGCTCATATTGGTGTTATCACACCAGACTTTCATTCGCTTTAGACTTATGAAAGCTTCGTTCGCAATGGGCTTGCAGCCCATTTAAATTTTTTACTTAATCTTTATGTCAAGGTTAAAGTATTGCTTTGTGACATCCTTGAGTATCCTTAAGTTTTGCTGATTTTTTCCTATTAATAAACCCTTTGTTTTCCTATCGGCTTTTATTTCCATTGTTTCATTGGTTATGTCTATTGAGTCTGGTTTTATTGGAGCGATAAACCCTTGTACAAATATCTTTGGATTTAGATTGAATTCCACTATTCTTATCTTCTTTTTTGTTATTTTATTGAGTTTTTTTATGTTGATTCCTTTTTTCCCTATTGCCTTTCCTATCTGTCCTGGATGGATTATGTAAATTAAGGTATCCTGCTTTGGGATTATGTCTTTTAACCTTGATTTTGTTATCTTCTCAAACAGGTTTATTTGATGAATCATATCAATATCAAATTTCCTGATCATCTTAATAACCGAGAACAGAAACCGAAAATGGTTTTTTGCATAATATCCCCAGCCCCTCATTTGTTTTTTTTGATTGTTTTATTTGTATGTTGTGAAGCCTTGCGTAGTGCTCTATATCATCTTTTGTATGTGCTGGACAATTTGATGAAAAATAGATTTTACTTAGTTTTCCTGTTCTTAGCTTTTTCAGGACTCTATCTGTACCAATAACTACTTCCTTGTTTTTTATTTTTTCTTTTAATTCTGTCATACGATTAGTTGCTGTAAGAATTGTTTTTAAAGCTTACTATTGTCTGCTTGCGTGTTACCCCGTGTTATGTCATGAAGTTACACAGCTTGCGAGTTACCCAAAGTTTTAAAAAGAGGAACATAGCACATTAATCCATCATTGTTCAGGATTTCTTGAGCAATTGTATATTGGAGGAAAAAATGGAAGGAACTGTCAAATGGTTTAACAGAGATAAAGGATATGGTTTTATCCAAGGTGAAGATGGCAAAGATTATTTTGTGCATCATTCTTCTGTAGCAGGAGGCGCCTTTTTGCGTGATAATGACCATGTTTCTTTTGAACCTGTTGAAGGCGAAAGAGGGCCACAAGCCCAGAATGTCAATTTGCTTCAAAAAGGAAGCGAAAGAAGCGAAAAGTTTTAGGAAAGATAAAACAAAGTTGATTAAAGAAAACTAATTTCTTTTTTTTATTGTTTTTCTAGTTTTGATAGACAGGACTCTGTTGATAACATATAAAAAGATGTGTGGTTTTGAGAAGCTGAGAGAACTTGGGAAAAGGTTGATTTTATGATGAGGTTTGTGGGGTGCTAGAATAAATTGTATTTCTTATTAACTTTTCTAAACTCTCTTTTTTCCTTGTGTGGTAAAATTCATTAATAACCTCTTTCTTGATTGGTTTGGGTTCTGGAACAAGGGGTTTCTTCTTTTGCTTAGTGCTTTTTTGTATTGCACTGAATTCCTTATCCATTTTCCAAGCCAAGGCATTCTCATCTAAATTTTCCCTACAAGGTTCTCTCAATTTTCTTAATGCTGCTAGATAAACCTTAAAATTTGGATCTTCTTTTCCCCTGTAAAACCCCGAGAAGGGCAATACCTCAAAACCCAATTTTGCTAAAGAATCATAAAAAATGGTGAAATCCCCTTCATTTATTACTGTATGAGGCAAAGTGATTATCCCATACCCTCCATCTTCTAATATCCTGTTCATCTCCCTGAATGCTAATTCCCTCTCTTTTATTTTTCTTTTTTTATGTATTATAAAGGTCTTTGAGCAGTGGAGTGCCAAGGAACAAAGAGCCAAATTGTATAACTGGTCTCTGATGGGCAGTTGATGGAAAGTAGCATTTAAGGCAACATTTCCTGTTTTCACCTCTTCTCTTTCTTCAAGTAATTTTCCTGCATAAAGCATGTAGGGGTTAATATCAAGATTTGTAACAGGCTCATTTATCGTTCTTGAGAGGGAAAATGGGCCTGATGCTATATCTATTTTTCTTTTTGGCCCTTTTAATTCTTCAATGATTTTTATTATTTTTGCATAAAGGTTAGCAGTGTTCCCTGCATAAAACCCCTTCCAGTAATTTGTGTATAATTTTGCGAATTGTTCTCCTTCCTCGGGAGAATTCTCGTAAAGCTCTGAAATCCTTTTAAACCCCCTGTTTTTTATTGAACAAAGGTGATCCATTATCAATTTTTGGGGTTCTTCTAAAAATAGCTGGATATATTTTGACCTTCCGGATTTTAGCTTTTTTGTTTCATTTAAATCACTTTTAGTAAGGCTATAAGGGTAGTTTAATATGTAATTATTGATTTTTCTCTTCTCTTCTGACAGCTTTTCAACTCCCTCGTCAATTGTTGAAATGTAATCCAATAAAGTTTTTATAGGATGAATATTAACTCTTCCTTTCTCTACCTCACCTATTCTTTGAGATCTTCTATTCCTTTGATCAAATACTGAAGGGCAATAGGGCATACGCAAATGAAAAATGTCTGTTCCTGCGGTTAAGTCAACCCCCTCGTCCATCACTGTAGTTGTAATCAGAATCTTATAATTGGTGTCTTTCTGAAATTTTTGCCTGATGAATTCCCTCATCGCCAGTTTTTCACTAGATTCACACCCATCAATCTTTCTTGGTTTTATTCCGTCTATAACCAATGGGTTGAACTCCTTCCATCTCTCTTTTAAATAATCTGTCACATTTGTCCTGAAATCACTGAATACTAGTATCTTGCCATTTTCATCAACAATTTTTTCTAATAATCCATCTAAAGCCAAATATACAGAGGACTCAATTGCCCCTACCCTTTTTGCAAGTTTTGGACTTAAGAATCCTGGTTTTGCCAAATTTGGGTCTTGGGCAACAGCCCTTAATTGCACTAATTTTACTGCTGGACTAATTTTTTCATTTTCATAGATATTTAAATAAACATCCCTGTGCTCATCTTTTAATAATACATTCAAAGGCACTACATTCAATAATGGCACTTTCATATGCAAATAATCTTCTACTTTTCTGGCAGTTCCACACACTAAATGATCATTGAACATCCTGCTTACAAATTCTGGATCAGTTTTAAACAACTGGTAAAAACTGTTCAAGATGGCTCTTGGTTTGTCAGAACTAATGGGAAATGCCTTTTTGTCCAGAAGATTCAATGAAGAGTAGATGTCTATAACAGTGTTTGGAATAGGAGTTCCTGTTAATAATGCCAAATAATCCATTGAATGAAAAAGTTCTCTTACTGCCGAACTTCTTATGGATTCTGGATTCTTTGCATTATGCACCTCATCCACTATTCCATATTCAAAACCCAAATTTTTTAACTCCCTTATTTTGGAAATATCTTCCCCGTAGTAGGAAAGCGTATGATAACTAACAATCACAAAATCAGAATTCTTTGCTTTAACTAAATCCTGGTTGTAGGTGGTTGTTAATATCTTGGAAATCCTCGTATCTTCTCCTTTGGGATACCATTCTCTTATTTCTTTCTCCCAATGATGCATGACAGAAGGAGGACAAACTACAAGAGTGGATAAATCTCTTCCCTCTCTTTTTTCTATAATTACTTTTGCACCTATGGCTTCAGCACATTTACCCATACCCATTTCATCAGCTACAAGAACCCTTTTTTTGTCTATAATATCTTTCATTGCTTCAATTTGATACATCTTATAATTTTTCATCTTAGTTCCTGTTGCAGTTTTAAGACACTTTCATAATGTTCATAGAGCCTTTGATACAAATTTTTGGTTTTTTTATTGTTTTTAGCCATGACTCCCCTTATTTTTTCCATTGTGGCATTGGGGTCCTGGTTAAATTGCGGGCTATAGTTTATTCTTAACATTCTAATCAACTTTTCTTCAAGAGAAGAGGTGATATGCGCCTCAGGAATCAATTCAATGGCATTCCCCAATAAAACCGGGATTATTGCCTTGTCTTGCAAGGTATAGGCCCCTATGTAATAACCTAAGTTAGTGATTCCATCCTGAATCATCTTAATAATTTCTCTTGAATTGTCATTAAGCATCTGATGGAGCTTATCCTTGTTCTTGAACCTGTTGGAATAAATTTCCTGAATAATACTCTCTATGTCCTGCCCCTGCCCATTCAAGCTTACAGCTGCTGCAACCAGATTGCAGGCAGTTTTATCTTCCTTTAGAAAGTTCAAGAAGTGTTTGTTATTTGTTATTCTTGGTTGATATATCCCTGCCTTGATTAACCTCCGACCTACAGCATTTTCACCTATCCCTAATATCTTCCCTATCTCTTTTCTCGACTTTTCCTCTACCTTATACAACTGATATAATTGATCCCTTGTTGGTTCCTTAAAATCCGGAGGTAATCTGGATTCTGACATAGTTTTACTCCTGATCCCTGCTCTGTTTAATCCATTTCTTACAGCTGTAGAACTTATCCCTAATATCCCCCCTATTTCTTTTAGTGACTTTCCTTCTAATCTGTACCACTGATATAATTGATCCTTTGTTGGTTCTTTAAAATCTGGGGGTAATCTGGATTCTGATTTGGTTTTGATTGAGATACCTGCTTTTTTCATTCTGTCTATCACAGTACAATCACTTACCCCTAATATCCCCCCTATTTCTTTTAGTGACTTTCTTTCTAATCTGTACCACTGGTATAATTGATCCCTTGTTGGTTCTTTAAAATCAGGGAGTAATCCTGATTCTGATTTGGTTTTAATTGGAATCTTTTTATCATCTAACATCTTCTTTACAGTACCCCTACTTATCCCAAACATATCCCCTATTCCTCTTGTTGATTTTCCTTCTACCCTGTACCACTGGTATAATTGATCCCTTGTTGGTTCTTTAAAATCAGGAGGCAATCTTGATTCTGACAAGGTTTTAGTTGGAATCTTTTTATCATCTAATATCTTCTTTACAGCACTCCCACTTATCCCAAACATATCTCCTATTTCTTTTAGCGACTTTCCTTCTAATCTATACCAATGGTATAATTGATCCCTTGTTGGTTCTTTAGAATTAGGGGGTAATCTGGATTCTAACCAGGTTTTAATTGGAATCTTTTTCTTAATCAATCTTTTTCTTACAGCAGTCTGACTTATCCCGAACATATCCCCTATTTCTTTTAGTGACTTTCCTTCTAATCTGTACCACTGATATAATTGATCCTTTGTTGGTTCTTTAAAATCTGGGGGTAATCTGGATTCTGATGTAGTCCTACGTTTGATCCCTGCTTTATCCAACATTTTTTTTAAATTAGTAGAGCTTGTGTTAAGATATTCTCCTGTTTCTTCTAAATTTTTTCTCTCAGTGTGATATAGTCTTGTAAGAATAATGTCTATGGGCTCTCCGAATCGTTCTTCAATCTCAAGCATTTTTGGAGTCTTTTTCATTTTTTGATTCTTAACCTCTTAGGGGTTTATTGAAAAATATCCAACGCAATTGTCCGGCATCTCCAATTCAGTTGAGTGTTTTATGTGTCTAACTCTCTCTCCAAGAATCCTTATTTCCTTTCCTAATGGGATTCCATCAAAAGATGAATTCAACCCTAAAAATTCAGTGATAACCCCCGATCCATTGATTATATCATCCATAAAAAGCAATTTTCTTATTTCCACACATGAAGGAAATCCTTCTATGTCTGTTGCTATATTAAACAAATCACTTCCCCTATAAGGCATTAGAAATAATCTACCTGGAGAATATTTCATCCCTGCTCTCGAAGGAGTTTCACTCCCATTTTCATAAGCTGCTGTTTCCATCATCCTTGCGCAAATACTCCCCTTTTCTGTTTTTCTTGACAGAAATCTTCCAATTAGGTCAGGTGCAACAACAATAGATTCTCTTCCAAAAAACTGCTTATAATCCATAATTATCTTTAAGAATCTTCTTTTTATAAACATTTCTATCTGCAACTACTTTATCATAATAACAAAGAAGAGACTCCGAAATTGTAGGTGAGCCACTTTGGCAACTGTCCAGAGCTAATTTGGAAAGTTATTTAAGATTTCATTTAATTCCTTCTTTAAAATTTTTCTATCATTTATTAGACATAAAAAAGATTTAAACCTTACTAGAAAATCTTTTCTTAGTTTATTCCTAAAAAACCCTCAACTTGTGAACCTCTGAGGATTGTGAGTGTTGAAGAGGGCTAATTATATTCTAATAACCATTTCCATAATGGCTTAATCATTATTTTTTTGTTATCTATGTTTATTTCTTTTTCATCATCTAATGTTAAGATTAATCCTTCTTTAAGATTATGTCTGTTTAATGCCTCTAAAAGTCCTTCTATCTCCCTTTTCTCATTTTTTGAGTCTAAATGCGAAGTAACTTGAATCGCTTCTTTTATTTTTAGTCCTTTTCTTAAAATAAAGTCACATTCTCTCTTTTGTTTATGAAAAAAGACTTCTTTGTTATTTCTCTTTAAATGCAAAAATGCCACATTTTCAATAAGTCTTCCTTCATCTTCACTTGTTCTGAATCCAACTTCTTTTGCCATACCCACATCTATTAAGTAAGACTTTTTGGATGCATATGCCTGTTTTTTTAATGAAGGGTCATATTTTGAAACTAAGAAAACAAGATAACTGTTTCTAAGATACTCAAAATATTCTTTTATTGTTGTGGCACTAGTTAACCCTGTTATTTTTTTTATGGCATTAAAACTTAATTCCTTCCCTATGTTACTTGCAACAAAATAAACAGTTTCCTTGAGTGGTTTTTGTGAAGAAAGATGATATCTGGTAATTATGTCCCTATACAAGATGTTTTCATAAACTGTTTTTAGGTATTCTCTTTTTTTTGTCTGTAGGTATTCCGGAAAACCGCCTTCATTTAAATATTCATTAAAAAGTTTTTTTAATTTACTTTTTTCTATTGAGTTTAATTTTTCAATAGAACCTAAGGGGTGGTTTTTAAATCTTAAGAATTCCCTGAATGAAAAAGGATATAACTCATATGCTATATGCCTGCCCGTTAAATGAGTTCCTAATTCCCTGCTTAACATAGAAGCATTTGAACCGGTTACATAAATTTTCTTTTTGTTATTATGTAATCTCCTAACAAATCTTTCCCACCCATCAATATTCTGAATTTCATCAAAAAGAAAGATTTCTTTCTCTCCAAAAAGCTCAATTAAGATTTCATACATTGTTTGAAAGTCGCTAACCTTAAAATTGATTAATCTCTCATCATCAAAATTGATATAATAACACTGATTTGTTCTTATTTGGTTTAATAAGGTAGATTTTCCACACCTTCTTACTCCAGAAATGATTATAATAAAAGGATTTTTTTTATCTTTTTCTATTTCATTAAAGATATCCCTTTTAACCAGATTTTCTTCTTTTATCTTGTTTTGGTCTAACAAGATTGCCTTTAAAATTGCTTTTTCCATACCCGGCTAGTATTTTTAGAGTTTATAAAGGTTTGGTCTGACAGACCAAATTTAGATGGATTAGTTTGGTTTGATAGACCAAATAGAATGTATAACGCCGAGGCTGGG
>JAHJQH010000027.1 GCA_018819375.1 Nanobdellota archaeon | reverse complement strand
GTTTCTGTTTTTGGACTTGGCGAAATTGCAAGAAGGAATATTGGCATTGATAAGAGTGTAGATGATAAGGTCGTGAGGGAAAGCAAAAAAAAGAATATTGTCATTGAGGCGCATTTAAGTGGTTTCCTTATTCCTAAAGCTGACTTGAAGGTTTATTTAGAGGCTGACTTTATTTTGAGGTCAAAAAGAATTGCAAGAAGGGATAAGTCAGGTGTTTTAAAGGCTTTTTTTGAATTGAGGAAGAGAGATAGGGCAGACATAAAGAGATGGAAGAAAAGATGTGATTTTGATTACACAAATAGGAAATTTTATGATACTGTGATTGATACCAGTGGACTGAAGGTCATGGATGTTGTTGGTGAGATTATGAAAAAAATAAAAGGAGGTAAAAAATGAGAAAGAAATTATTATTACTAAAAGGGGTTATGGGCATATTGCTGATTTTGTTGTTAGTTCCTTGTGTGAGGGCAGGATTGCAGGATGATATTGCTGCTGAAAGAGAGAATCTGGAGAATAATTTTCCTGTTGACAGATTTAAATCTGTGCTTCCTCTTTATGCTGAGGTTCGTGTTGATGGCACGGACGAAGTGGTTTTTGTTTATGTTGGCAAGGACAGCAAGATAAGGTTTGGCGGCAATGGAAAGGACTTCCTGATTTCCGGGTCTTATGAAGACCTTAAGGATTTTATTTATATGGGCTCTGCCAGTGAGGTCAGGGACGATATTCACAAAGCAAGAGTTTATTCAAGATCTGTCAGGGCAAAGATTGCAGTTGGTTTTGTTGAGATATATTATGGTTTTACAATTGTAGAATCAAAGAAATTCAGCGACTATGTTGCCAAGGGTGTTGCAGCACCTGCTGCGTGGATTGCCAAAGGGATTAAGAAGTTGTTTTGAAGAGTTGGATATTTTTTATTGTTTTACAGCCCCAACCGATAGGATCTTAATGAGATTTTTGAAAAATAAAAAATAATGGAACAAAAGATTTACTTTAGGTCCTCTAATCCTTTTTTGATTTTAGCTTCTTTAGTTTGTTGCTGATAATCCAATTTAGCTTCTTTAATTTGTTGCTGATAATCTAATTGTTTTTGGGCTTCTATTCTAATCTGTTGCAGATAATTATCAAATTGTTTTTGAGCTTCTTTTAAAATTGGCTTTCCAATTTCATCATCCAAGTAATAGGTTGTTGTTTGACCATCCTTTGTAATTTCGACAGATTCTAATTTTAAATCATCCCTCAGTCTATCTTTATATTCTATAATTCTTCCATCTGGTTTTATTACTCTTAGAATATTGTCATCTGAAGATATACCAAGATAACTTTTTTCTCTAAATATTACTTGGTCTTCACCAATCTTGCCATCGTATTTATACTGAGAATGGTCTTTCCTACAGCCAGAAATACCTAAAGCCAAAACTCCTACCAAAACCATTGAGGTTAAAGTTTTTCTTGTTGTCATTTTAATCTTCTTATAAGAAGGATAAAATTCAACTTTATAAACCTTTCGGTTGTTTGCTACTCAGTAGTGAGTAGATTTATTTTTTAACAAACATCTTCGGGAAATTTGGAGTTTTTTTAATCGCGATGTTCCTGACTTATGCTGCTAAATCTTCTCTGTTCCTTATTCCTCTCGTGCGATTTTTGCAATCTGGACGAGGTGGTCGCCGGGCTTGAGCTTGATTATGCGGACGCCTTGTGTTGCCCTGCCTGTTTTTGAGATTTGAGAGGCAGATATGCGGATTGTAACTCCTTTTTTTGTTATGAACATCACTTCATCATTGTCAGAAACAGTTTTTATGCCTATTACTTTTCCGTTTTTCTCAGTTACTTTTATGTTTATGACCCCGCTGCCGCCTCTTTTAATTAATCGATAATCCGAGAGTATTGTTCTCTTGCCATATCCATTTTCTGTTGCTGTCAGAATAGCTTCGTTCTCTGCTGCCAAGTCCATACCCATTACCTCATCATCCTGCTTCAACTTTATTCCTCTTACTCCTGCTGCTGCCCTGCCCATAGGTCTTATGTCCTTGTTTCTTATCTTGACTGCCATTCCTTTCCTTGTTGCTATGATAATATTATCTTCACCTGTTATTAGTTTCACATCAACAACTTCATCATTATCCTTTAAGTTTATTGCCTTTATTCCTCCTTTTCTTGGATTTGCATATTCAGAAATTGCTGTTTTTTTTATGATGCCTTGTCTGGTCATAAAGACTAAGTGACCGCTTTGTTTTAAGCCCTGAATCGGAAGAATTTCATTGACTTTTTCGTTCTTGTTCAATTTCAGCAAGTTAATCAGTGCCTTCCCCCTTGAATATCTTTTTCCCTCTGGTAGTTCATATGCCTTTAACCAGTGAATCTGTCCGCTGTTCGTGAAGAATAACAAATGATTCCTGTTGGATGTGACAAAAATGTCCTGCACAAAATCATTTTCCTTTGTTCCTGTTGCTATTATTCCTGCCCCTTTTCTCTTTTGCTGCCTGTAGCTTGAGAGAGGACTTTGCTTTATGTATCCGGCGTAAGTTCTTGTTATCACAATATCCTGCTCGTGGATTAGGTCCTCTATCTCAATTTCCTCTTTTTCTCCTGCTTGTATTCTTGTTCTTCTTGTGTCCCCGAATTTTTCCTTGATTTCAAGAAGCTCTTTCTTGATGATGAAAAAGATTCTTTTTTCTGAAGCTAGTATCTCTTCCAACTCCCTGATAAGTTTTACCAGTCCCTTGTGTTCTTCGTCTATTTTCCCTTGTTCCAATGATGTTAATCTCTGTAATTTCATATCAAGAATAGCTTCAGCTTGTTCTTTTGTGAGTTTAAATTTCTCTTGAAGTGCTTCTGATGCTTGTGCTGCATCCTTGGAAGATTTTATTGTCTTTATTACGGAGTCTATGTTTGACAGCGCTATCTTCAGCCCTTCCAGGATGTGAACCCTTTTCCTTGATTTCTCCAAATCAAACTTTGTTCTTCTTGTAACAACCTCTTTCCTATGGGCTATATAACATTCAACAATCTCCTTCAAATTCAGGACTTTTGGTTCTCCATTCACTATTGCCAAAAGAATTATGCTGAATGTCTGTTCCAGTTGAGTATGCTTGAACAATTGATTAAGAACAATCTCCGGATTTACATTTTGTTTTAACTTTATCAGAACCCTTATTCCTTTCCTGTCACTCTCGTCCCTTATGTCTGCGATTCCCTCTATTTTCTTTTCTTTTACAAGATCTGCTATTGATTCTATCAGTCCTGCCTTGTTTGTTTGATAAGGAATCTCTGTGACAATTATATTCTGTTTTCCTATTTCTGTTTTTGCCCTTAGTATGATTCTTCCTCTTCCTGTTTGATATGCGGATTTTATTCCATTGTTCCCTATGATTGATGCTCCTGTCGGGAAATCAGGACCTTTTATGTGTTTTGTTATTTCTTTTATCTCGCATTGTGGATTATCAATAACATAAATTATTCCATCAACAACTTCTGTCAGGTTATGAGGCGGGATGTTAGTTGCCATTCCGACTGCAATACCTGAAGCACCATTGACTAAGAGATTTGGCAAAGTTGCTGGGAGGACTTCTGGTTCTTTTAGAGTGTTGTCAAAATTTGGATGAAAATTGACTGTATCTTTTTCTATGTCATTCATCATTGTCACTGCTGTTTTTTTCAAGCGAGTTTCTGTGTATCTTTGAGCTGCTGGAGGATCATTGTCTATTGAATTATGAACAAAAACTCCTGATGCTAAAGCGAAGTTATGGGTATGATCTATTGTTAAGTCATAAACATTCTGTGTTTTTTTTAAAAATATGATTTTCTTTACTTTATGGTTTAATTTTATGGTTTGGATTCCAAGTTCTTCATATAATCTTTCAAGATTATTATCAAAAAACTTTTCTAGAGCTATATGGAACTTAATAATTCCTGCCCCCTTTCTGGAATTATAGTTCACCCTCACTTTTTCATAATTTTCTTCATTAAGATTTTCATGTAATTCTATTGTTTTTTTGCATACTCTCAAGAAATTATTGTAATTTGATTTTTTGCCATTTTCTGTGAGAATCTTTAAGAAATAACTCCTAAAGTTTGGGTCAGTTTCCCACTTTCTTTTATATGCATTGATTATGTTTTCCCTGTATTCTTTGTGTTTCCATCTTTTTTTAGTTAGTTTTGATATGTATTCTTTATGTTTTGGATCAGACCAAATCTTCTTTGATAATTTTTTCATGCGTTCTGTTTGTTCTTTTCTATAAATTGGGTTTTCCCATCTTTCTTTAAGTGAATTTATTCTTCTCTCCCTGTATTCTGGATTTTTCCATAACTTCTTCAGGGTTTTAGTCGCTCTTTTACTTATTTCTTTTCTTCTTTCAGGATGTTTTTTTATGTATTCTATGTTCACTTCGCTTAGGAATACTTTCATTTTTTTCCTGTAATCTTTATTTTTCCAATTTTCCTTATTTCTTTTAGATAGTCTTTTAGAATAGTCTTCTTTGTTTTTTGGATCTTTCCAGAAGTTTTTCCTTCCCTTTGCTATTTTTTCCCTGTATTCTTCGTTCTTATGGAGTTTTGAAGCATGTTCTGCATGTAGACTCCAATGATCTTTCCACCTAATTCTTTTAATATTACAAGGATTGTTGTTTAGTTTATTAAAGTCCATATGGTGTCTTATTCTTCCATCACTTTTGCCGTAAATATTGTTCTTTAAATTCCAACTATCTGCTAAACTATGACAAGAAACCCATTCTTCTGTTTTTGGTTGATGAACCATTTGATAACCTTGCAGGGAAGGTTTAGATTTATCTTTTTCAGTTGATAATCTTAAGTAAAGAGGCATTAAGGAATCGCCTGGTTTGAGGTCCTTAGCTTCTTTATATGTGCCATTTCTTAACATGAATTTATGATTTAGAGTGCATTTTATTTCTTCATTATTATCCAAAATAACTTTCATAATTTTTTGATCTTTTTTTGTTAATCTTGCTTTTTTTATTTCTGCTATTTCTATATTGCCTCTCTTGTTGATAGTGTAAGTATAATTCTTCTTTCCTTTTTTGTGTTCTCTGATTAATCCTCTGAAGTCGAGATTTCTTCCATCAGTTAAAGCAATTTTTGTATCTTCTGTAAAACATCCAAAATTACCCTGCCCGTCGACCAATGGGTATCTTAGTGAGAATGGCTGTGCTAACCTTACCAATGCATCATAAATAGCTGCGTCACCGTGCGGGTGATATCTGCTCATAACATTTCCCACTACTGTCGCTGACTTCCTGAATGGTTTTGCTGGGAGGAGATTCAGCTGATTCATGGTGTAAAGAACTCTTCTGTGAACTGGCTTTAAGCCATCTCTCACATCTGGGAGGGCTCTTGAGACAATAACAGACATAGCATAACTCATATAACTCTCTTTCATCTCTTCTTCAATCAGCCTCTGATTGATTTTCTCTTTGATTAATTTTGTTTGTTTATCTTCTGTCATTTTTTTAACTTATGTTTCTTCCATCCATCTTTCTTAGATACCACCAATCTTCCTTGATTTGTTCTGCATCCCACATACCATCGTAGATATGAGCCTGAAGGTCATAGGTGATTGTTGCACTTTGGTTATAGTGATGACCTCCTGGTCTTGATTTTACCAATCTTTCGTGTTCTGAACTGAAATGTAGTCCTGCAGAAATATTCTGTGATAAATTGAATAAGGGGTAAGCGATAAAAGTATTTTTCCTTTTTCCTTTTTTTAACAAGCACGGCACCCCGCCTATTTGGGTGAATCTTTTTTTGATCCCTGAAATATACATCCTTCCCCCTGGAACCAAGGGGTTTGTTTCTCTTAGTTCCCCACTTAACTTAAATGTCAAGGTTCTCGGCCTCCTTGGCGTATTTTGAGATAAATGCTTTTCTTGGTTCTACATCAGAGCCCATAAGAGTTGAGAATATCTTGTCTGCTTCAACAGAATCTTCTATTGTAATTTGTTTGAGTATTCTGGTTTTTGGATCCATAGTTGTGCTCCAGAGTTGAGAGGGATTCATTTCTCCCAATCCTTTGAATCTCTGAATTGAAGTGTTTTCTTTTCCTATTTCTTTTAGTTTATTTTCCATTTCTTCATCAGAATAAACATAATAGATGGTTTTTCCTTTTTTTATTCTGTACAATGGCGGCTGTGCCATATAAACATAACCTGCTTCTATCAGAGGCCTCATATACCTATAGAAAAAAGTCAGTGCCAAGCAGGAGATGTGATTTCCGTCCACATCAGCATCAGCCATTATTATGATTTTATGGTATCTTGCCTTGCTTATATTAAAATCTTCATTGATTCCTGTTCCTATTGCAGTGATCATAGATATTATCTCGTTGTTCTTGAATATTTTCTGAAGTCTTGCTTTTTCCACATTTAGAATCTTTCCTTTTAAGGGCAGGATAGCTTGAAACTCCCTTGACCTTCCTTGTTTGCTTGAATTATGGACGAAAACTCCTGAAGCCAAGGCAAAGTTGTGAGTTCCTTCAATTTCTAAGTCATACACATCCATTTTCTTATTAAGTTTAATTATTTTTTTTATTTTGTGGTTATAATCCCCCACCGCGTTTATCATTTCTGTTAAGTTGTTGTTGAAGAATCTCTCTAAAAATGTGGATTTTTTTAGCAGGTTTTTATTGTTTGCTTCTATTCGCTTGTTGTCATAATTATTTAGATTCCCTTCTTTTTCTAAAAGAGATTTCATAAATTTGATGGTATGATTAAAATAAGTTTGATTATATGCTTTTTTTCTTTTTTTCCTAAACTCTTGTGTCCATTGTTCCTGTGTTTTTTTACTTCTCCATTTTTTTAATTGTTTATTAGCCCATTGTTGTTTAGAGATTTTGCTATATATCTTTCTTAGCTCTGAATTTTCTTCAAAATATTGTTTTACCCTCTTTGATTGGATTTCTCTGTTTTCTCTTTTAGACCAATATTCTTTTTGAGCATTGTTTAATCTTTCAAGACTCTTTTTTCTATACTCTTGATTATTTTTATAAAATTCTAAGAATTTTTTAACCATATATTGTTTGTATTCTGGATCTTCCCATTGTTTTTTTGCTCTTTTAGAGAGCATATCCCTCATTTCAGGGGTGGACATTATCTCCCTGATTTTTTTCTTGTATTCTGGTCTTTTATGTGCTTCTCTTGCTTTTTGTTTTGATTCTTTGCTATGTAATGTTTTTTCCAGAATTTTTGTGTGATACATTAAATGTTCTTTACCGGACATCCTAATTAGATTTTCTGGATTGTTATTTAATTTATTGAAATCAATATGATGCCTATAATCCCCTAAAGACTTGTCATAGGCGCTTTTCTTCAGATTGTATTTATCTGAGAGTTTATGAGTGAAAATCCACCTGTGGGTCTTTGGATTTAGAATCATCTCGTAACCCTTGATGGTCATTCTCCCTTTTATTTCAGATAATTTCCTTCTTAATGGCATTAAACTTGTTTTCTCCTTAATCTGGTCTGCTCTTATATACCCTCCTTCCCTTAACATAAATTTATGGTCTGGAGTGCAGATAATTTCTTCGTTATTATCAAGAATTATTTGTATTACTTCAACATTTTTCTTTGTTTTTCTTGGGTATTTTATTAATCCGATTCCGACAAAACCATCTTTTTGGATGGTGTAACAATAACTCTTTTTTCCTTTCCTGTTTTCTTTTGCTAATTCTCTGAAACTAAGGTTTCTTCCATCCAACAAGGCTACCTTAGTACCTCCCCAAAAACAGCCACCGGCGCTGTCGCCTTCCACAAGGAAAATCTCTGATCTGGATGGGTCTTTCTCCTGACAATCTGCAAGTTTTCCTGGCAGCGAAGTTGATTCCAAAAATGATTTTCTCCTTGTTAATTCTTTTGCTTTTTTTGCTGCCTCTCTTGCTCTTGCAGCTTCAGAGGATTTTTTTACTATTGCCCTTGCAGTTGTTGGATTTTCTTCAAAAAAAGTTGAGAGACTTTCGTATACTGCAGAATAAACAATACCTTTTACTTCTGAATTCCCAAACTTTGTTTTTGTTTGCCCCTCAAACTGAGGCTCTTGGACCCTAATTGAAATTATACAGGTCAGCCCTTCTTTTGTGTCGTTTCCTGTTATCTTTTCTTCTGTTATCTTATTTTTTCTTGCATAATCATTAATCACTCTTGTCAGTGCAGTCCTGAAACCTTCATCATGTGTTCCTCCTTCTATGGTATTTATGTTGTTAACAAAACTATTCAGTGATTCCTGATAAGAATCATTATATTGCAAGGCTACTTCTATTTCAACATCATTTTCTTTTTTTCTAAAGGCAATTGTCTTGTGAAGCTTTATTCTTCCTTCATTAAGGTATTTTATGAACTCTGTTAAGCCGCCCTTGTATTGAAATGTTTCTGATTTATTGTCTTTTTCATCTGTTAATTTTATTTTTAGGTTATTGTTCAGGAAGGCCAGTTCCCTTAATCTTGTTTCTAGAATCTTATATTTGAAAACTATTTCCTTGAAAATTTCATCATCAGGAATGAATGTTATTTCTGTTCCTGTTTCTTTTGTTTTCCCAATTATTTTTATTTTTGATATTAGTTTTCCCTTGGAAAAGGAGATTTGGTAGATTTTTCCATCTCTTTTTATTGTGGCGGTAAATTTTTTGGAAAGGGCATTCACAACAGAAACACCAACTCCGTGAAGACCTCCAGAGACCCTGTAGGATTTCTTGTCAAATTTTCCTCCTGCGTGGAGTGTTCCTAGGACTACTTCTGCTGCTGATTTTTTGGCTTCTTTATGAATGTCTACTGGTATTCCCCTGCCATTGTCTATCACAGTAACTGAATTGTCTTTGTGAATTGTTATGTTAATCTCTGTACAGAACCCCGCCATTGCCTCGTCTATGGAATTATCAACAACCTCATATACAAGGTGATGGAGACCTCTCGTGAAAGTATCCCCAATATACATACTTGGCCTTTTACGACATGCTTCAAGATCCTTTAATATGACAATACTCTCTGCCTTGTATTCTGACGCGTCCATTTTAAATAAGAAATTTTCTTTCTTGTTATAAAAGTTTTTTTTGGAGTTTATATATGTTTCGTTTGTGTGTTTTATCGTCGGAGAAACTTGATTTTGGGGGTCAAATTTATGGATTGAAAAAGCTTAAAAAAGGGCTGTTTTTGAGTATTAATGGAATGAGTTTTAGAGTGTTTTTTTGAGTTTTTAGGAAGATTTTAATAGGCAGGTTTCTTG
>JAHJQH010000003.1 GCA_018819375.1 Nanobdellota archaeon | reverse complement strand
TGCCAGAGCGTGATTTCATATTCTGCTTCTTTTGGTGTTCCAGAGCGATGGATGGCGTTTTGTAATGCCCTGTTTTCCTTGTCTGCCTGTTCGAAGGTGTCACTAGAATATTTTCCTCTTAATGTCCCTGATCTTGGTTCTGTGGGTCCTATTACTTCTGCTAATTTTTGAACTATGTTTTCTCCCTGATAAACTGCAATGACTGTTGGTTTTCCTGTGAAGTGCCTGACCAATCGCTCGAAAAGGACGGTGTTTTCCTTGTGCATATCATAATGTTTTTCTATTGCTTGCTTAGACACTGCTTTTACTTTTTTTGTCATTATTCTTTCCCCGTAATTATCAAGTTCCCTAAGAATTCCATTTGTTTGTGTTACTGCTTCTGGTTTTATCATAATGAGGGTCTTTTCCATATTGTTTTTTGAATGTTTCTTATTTAAAAAGTTTTTTAAGTTTGGAGGTATCTTGTTTTATCATGATAATTGGCATTGTTGGAAAAGCCAACACAGGAAAAAGCACTTTTTTCAAGGCAGCAACACTAGCAGAGGTCGAGATAGGTGACAGGCCGTTTGTGACAATAAAGCCAAATCATGGAACAGGTTATGTCAAAGTTGATTGCGCATGCGTGGATTTTAAAGTTAAATGCAATCCAAGAGTTGGTTTTTGTTTAGAAGGGAAAAGATTTGTTCCTGTGGACTTACTTGATGTTGCTGGTTTGATACCTGATGCACATAAAGGTGCAGGATTGGGAAACCAGTTTTTGGATGATTTAAGGCAGGCAGATGTTCTTGTCCATATTGTTGACATAAGCGGAGGGACTAACATCAAGGGTGAGAAAGTTGATTTTTTTAGCCACAACCCCTGCAAGGATGTTGAATTTCTTGAACACGAAATGAACATGTGGTATTTTGGAATTGTGAAGAAAGGTTGGGGGAGATTTGCCAGGATGGTCAAGCAAGAGGGACTGGAAATACACAAGGCACTTGCAAAACAACTGAGTGGATTGAAAGTCAGTGATTCTGATGTCAAGGAGGGAATAAATGATGTTGGGATTAGTGAGGATCCAACACATTGGGGTGATGAAGAATTACTGAGACTGTCTATTTTTCTTAGGAGAAAGACAAAACCGCTAATTATTGCTGCTAACAAGATTGATGTTGAAGGTAGTGAACAGAATCTTGAGAACCTGAAAAAAGAGTTTCCTGATTACCTCATCATCCCTTGTTCTGCTGAAAGTGAGCTTGCCTTGAGAGAGGCAGCAAAACACGGATTGGTGGATTATGTGGCTGGAGAGAATGGTTTTGACGTGAATGGAGAACTTAATGAAGCCCAGAAAAAAGCAATTGAGAAAATAAAAGGGGTCTTGGACAAATGGGGCAATACAGGCGTCCAACAGGTTTTGAATGCTGCTGTTTTCGAGTTTCTTAATTATCTTGTCGTGTTCCCTGTTGCTAACAATAGATTATCTGATTCTAAGGGAAGAATCTTGCCTGATTGCATTTTGTTAGAGAAAGGGAGTACTGCTCTTGACCTTGCGTACAAGGTTCATACTGATATTGGCAGGAATTTCATACGTGCGATAGATGTCAGAACAAAAAGAGTCATTGGCAAGGAGCATGAACTAAAGGCAGGGGATGTTGTTGAGATAATCTCCTGAGATTATAACTGGGGGGTGCATAATATCATGGCAAATGTCTCTTGGGCGCACATTACAATTGAGGGAGTTAGGTTTATAAATTTTTCTGCCTAACAAATTAGAATGGGATTAATAAAATATTTACCGATTGGTTCTCTTAACTATTATTCTCCTAGAAAGGTACTAGAAGATGTTGAGAAAGATGTTCATGGAATTATAATAGCCGGAAAACTTTTCGGACATGTCTTTTATGCTCTCCTTGGTACTGGTTTAATATTGTCTTGGCTAGGAATAGCGGTCGGTACTAAAGGCAGGGAGATTTCTCTTGTTCAACAATTTAGTTTTGTTAAGAAGAAGGTTATTCAATCCATAGAAAATATGGAAGAACTTGAGAAAAGAAAAAATGCTGTTTTTGATTCTCTTTTTGTGAATCCTGGATATGTTGATGCTGATAAGAATGGTTTGGTAAGTATTGAAGAACAAGCTGTTTTATTGAGGAGAATGGGGGGGCTTGAGTTGACTTCAAAACAAGGGATTGTTTTTGAGAGAGGGAATTTTTTCAGTCCTAGTTTCTTTAGCTCCAGGATTGATGATGTGGTTTTAGACAAGCTGGAGAAAATTGTTGGGGATTACAGGATAGAGCAACAAAAGATTCACCATTAAACTTATATAGTAGTAGTGCCTTTGTTTTTTTTATGGCTGAAAGTGGTGGGATGGAAATAAAACTAAAGGTGAAGCCTAAGGGAGCTACCTTATTGGAAGGATTTCCTGGTTTTGGTTTTGTTGGAACAATTGCGACTGGATTTCTTATTGAGCATATGGATGCAAAGCTTATTGGTAAGATAGAGATGAAGAAAGGTGTTCCAATGGTTGCTGTTCATAACTCAAAAGTTGTTGAACCTTTTGGAATTTATTACAGCAAAAGATATAACCTAGTAATTTTAACTGCTCTTACTTCTATTACAGGGATGGAGTGGGAGATTGCTGAAGCAGTTGAAAAATTATGCAAACAACTGGAAATTAAGGAGGTCATAAGCCTTGAAGGTGTTGCAAGTCAGACAGTAGATACAAAAACATTTTTCTATTGTTCTAAGCCAACTACTTCTGTTAAATTCAAGAAATTATTGCTTGACCCTTTAGGTGAAGGTGTAATTATGGGTGTTACTGGTGCTTTAATGTCTAAGGAGAAACTTCCTATGACTTGCTTGTTTGCCAGTGTTCATTCCAAGCTTCCTGATTCAAGAGCAGCTGCAAAGTTGATTGAAGTTCTGGACCAATATTTAGGACTTAAGGTTGATTACAAGCCGCTTCTTAAAAAAGCTACAGAAATGGAAGGAAAGTTAAAGGGCATTATGCAGGACAGCCAACAAGCAGCTAAACAGAAAGAAGAAAAAGAAATGAGTTATTTTGGGTGATTATTTAGATGTTTTATTAAGAGGTTGTATTTATTTTCTATATCTTTTGTTTTTTTCCTGGCGTTTTTTTGGGATGTTGAAAAATCATCTCTTTTTAATATTATCTAAGAAACAGGAATTACGCAACTGGTTTTTATAGAGAAACTTATACAACCAAAATCTGTTAATCAAGGAAGAACCACGCTGCTTGTGTATATGCTGATAAAAACGAAAGCTTTATATAATGCTTTGTAATTAAATGTAATAACTTATTATAAGTTTGGAGGTTAAGATGGTGCAGGCTGTAATTGATTTTAATGAAGATGCCTTGAAGGTTGTTAATACCATTAAAGGCGTTTTTGGATTCAAGAATAAATCCCAGGCAGTTAATATGATTATCAACAAGTTTGAACAAGAGAGTCTAGAACCTGAACTTAGTAGGGGTTATATTAAGAGGTTGAGTAAAATAAGAAGAGAGAAAGGTATCAAGTTCAAGGATATTGACGAATTGAGGGGGCTTATTGAAAAGTGAAACAATGATGCATGAGGTAAAACCCTCTCTTAAACGGATTCTTAAAAAAATACGGAAAAAAGACAGGGCCCTTTATGAAAGGGTTTTAAAAAAGATTCAGGAGATAATTACTTCCTCTGTAGAAGAGATAGAACATTACAAAAACTTAAGGTATGATATGAAAGATTCCAAAAGGGTACATGTTGGTTCTTTTGTTTTGGTCTTCAGGTTTGACAAGAGGAGAAATTTTATTTCTTTTGAGGATTTTCAGCATCACGATTTTATTTATGTTGGAGAATAGACATAATCCCCCACACGCGCTTACGAACCACAAGAGTTAAAATGACAAACAAAATATCTAAAGAATTTTATAGTGAAGAAGTCAGAAGAGTAATAGAAGATTAAAAAAATAGCGCGCTCTTGAGACTATTCTCGCTATCGCTCGTCGGGATGTTGCGCTTTCGCTCACCACACCTAACACTCAATAAAATGTTCGGCACTTATCTCTGATTTACTGCCACATTGATTTACTGCCACATGAAAATTATTTTTTTGTTCTGGGTGATTTTTGTGATTCTGTGGATTGGAATGGACTTGGTTTTTGTGTTGTTATTGGTGTTGTCTTTTAATGTGATGTTGAGGGTGTTGAAGGAATTTATTTTTGTAGCATTGAAAGAGAGTTCTCCCCTGAACCTGTCCTTGTAGTAAATCGTGAACTCGTGTTTTTTGTTTTTGTTTTGCGGGTTGTAGATTATGCTGCTGAGAATGTCTTTTATTGTTTTCATACTTGTCATAAAGTTTATAAAGTTAATAAGGGTTTTGCTTGACATGGCTAAGAAATTTTTGTGTTTGGGGATTGAGAGTACTGCCCATACCTTTGGGGCTAGTGTGGTCAGTGGTGATGGCGAGGTTTTGAGTGATATCAGGGAGATGTTCACGACTGAAGAAGGCGGTTTAAAACTTGACGAGGTTGCTGAGCATCATAAGAAGGTTGCTGAGCATGTAGTTGAAAGAGCTCTGAAAGATGCTGGGGTTGAGATTGAAGATTTGGAGTTAATCAGTTTTTCAAGAGCACCTGGATTAGCTCCAAGCTTGCTGGTTGGAATGAATGCTGCTAAGGAAATTGCTAAAGATGGTGGAATCCCCCTTGTTGGCGTGAATCATTGTGTTGCTCATTTGAGTTCTGGACTGCTTTTTACAAAAGCAAAGAACCCTGTTTTTGTTTTTACTTCTGGTGCTAATACGCAGATTATTGCTTTTGAAGGCAGGAAGTTCAGGGTTTTTGGCGAGACCTTGGATGTTGGTTTAGGAAATGCTTTTGACAAGTTTGGGAGAGGGATTGGACTTGGTTTTCCGTGCGGACCTAAAATTGAAGTTTTGGCTAAGAAAGGAAGTTATGTTGAGCTTCCTTATTCTGTTAAAGGAATGGACCTGGCTTTTTCTGGAATAGTAAGTCATGTTGTAAGGTTATCCAAACAAAAAAAAATTAGCAAGCAGGATTTGTGCTATTCCATTCAGGAGAATTTTTTTTCCATGCTCACGGAAGTCAGCGAAAGGGCATTGGCACATACTGGAAAAAAAGAAATTGTGCTTATTGGCGGCGTTGCAGCAAACAAGAGACTCTGTGAGATGATGGGAATAATGTGCAAGGAGAGAGAATGCATGTTTTATTCTGTTCCCTTGAAGTATTCAGGTGATAATGCGGTCATGATTGCGTGGCAGGGGATTTTGGAGAAGAAAAGTGCAACAAAAAATGTTGAAAGGTGGGACATAAATCCGAGAGAGAGAATCGATTTAGTGGAAGTTGAATGGATGTGATTCTGCAAAGATTTAAATATCTTTCTCACTTTAAAAAATTAATGGATAATTTACAAAAGAATAATTCAAAAGAAAAAACTCTTGAAGGTGAATTAAGAAAAATAAGGGGGGTAGAAGGATATTTTCCTGCTTCTATTATCCAAATGGTTGAGGAAAAAATATTCTCTAATTTTACCTGTCCAGATGAATTTATTTCGCGCGATAGTAGTGATACTCCTTATGCTCACCTTTATGACAAAGTTGCGGAGAAATATGGTTCGTTTTTTAAGAAAATATTCGTAAGAAAAGACGAATCTTTTGATATACACATAAAGAGGGGGGTTAAGTCCTTGAGTGGGATTGTGGAACCAGAGACGAATTACAATTTTTTAACAACTAAAAAAGCACGGCGTGATAATTTATACTTTCCACTTCTTTTAGGGCTTGCGGGGGCAATTGTAGGGCTGTTTGCCCATAATAGTAAAGGGGGGATGGATTTCGTGAAGTGGGGCGGGGGTGGTTTTGCTACTTTCTATGCGATAGGTATGTCTGTTTATTATTCTTCGTTTAACGGGATTATAAACAAATTTAAAAGAGATACAGAAAAAGCTGATAAGCTGTTTAACGAGAATATTAGTGTTTTGAATGAGGAATGAATGAAGGTGATTTGTTTTCGATACTTTTAAATCTTTTTCTCTATTGTTATTTTTATGGTTGAGAAAATATGGGTTGGAACATTGGAAAATAAAATACAAGGTTTAAATACAATCAAATCGGACTTAAAGCTAGGGATAGAAAAAGAAAGAAATATACTAAAAGATTGGTATTCTCAATTGGGAAAGGAAGATGGTTATATTGGAGAAGTTATCAAGGGAGGAGCTACTTTTTATGAAGATATGTTCTTAGATATTAAAAGGAGATATAATTCTCTTTTTAGGAAGATTTTTCCTGGAACTGATAGGGGTATTGATAGAGGTCTGGATCGTGGGATTCACGAGTTATCTAAGTCTTTGACTAAAGTAGTTGATATTGATACTGATAATTATAATTTGTTGAAAACGAGTGAGGTTAGAAAAAGTAATAAATCCTCTCTTAAATGGGGGCTTTTTGGATTGGGACTTTTGACTGCTTTAAATGTTCCGGATAGTGGATTACCCAAGGAAACTAAGGAGATCTTAGAGTATGGGAAAAATATGATGATTGGTTTTTTTGGTGGGGCAATTGTTAGTAGGTTTATTTATTATAATCGCTTTAAAGGGGTTTGGAACAATTGTGAGAGAAATACAAAAAAGGCAGATAAAATATTAAAAAGGAACTTAGATGACCCCTACTTAAAAGAACCTTAAGATTTAATCAAACATACTGAAAAATCCTTTTTTTTCTTGTGATTTTTCATCTTGACTTGAAGAATAAACTCTGGATGGCGGTGTTTGTTGTTTCTTATCTGATGCGACATACCTATACCCCCCTCCATCAGCTCGGAAATCCGAATCATTAAACTTTTTAATATCTTTTTTTGTGAATATTCCCTTGCCTTTTCTTTCAGTATCTTGCTGTATTGACCTGAGCATATTTTCCCTGAAATCTTTTGCATCTTCTTCTTTTATCTTTGTTGCAAATGGGAACAAGTTCCCCATTCCTCTCCTATTCTTCTTTCTGTCTTCCATTATATTCTTTAATCTATTTTTTCCTTCTTCAACATCTTTTTCTCTTCTTTTTTGATAGCCTGCTGTTTTTATTCTTTTTTTTGTTTTTTTTAAGAACCAATAAATTAAGCAGATAACCACAACTACGATTAATATGTAAGATAATTTCTTAAAGGTTTTTCCTGTTCCAACAGAAACTGCCATTCCTGTTATTGATGAAAAAATTCCTTTTTTTGGCACATCTGCTTGACCAAGATTCCTTTCTTCGCCTTCTGCGATGAGCATGACACCTCCTTCTCCAGAGTTTAGATTAATCTTTTTTGATTCTCCTGGATTTAATGACAGCCTTATTATGTTTTCTTTTTCTGCGAATTCTATTATAACTTCCCCTTCATACTTTATGTTTCCTATGTTTATTATTAACACTGTATCATCTATTAATTCTGTTGATATCTCTCTTACTTCAATTACCCTGAAAATTGTTTCTTTTTCTATGCTCTGCATCTGTGTTTTTACCTTGTATTCCCCTGGTTCGGAGTACTTCTCTAGGTTAAACTGAAATTCCTCATTTGTGGAAATTTCCTGTTCAATCAGTTTCCTTTCTTTGTTATCATACACACTGATTTTCCCACCTGAACTCATTTCATCTCCTGCTTGGTCATAAAGTGTTGAGATAACCTTGAGTGATTCTTCTGGTTCTAATTCGTTTTTATCCATCTGATTCTTTATTGATGTGGGTATTTGTGTTACTGAAAACTTGATGGATTCGGTAGCATAGTTTTCATACTCATCTTGTATCTCTATACCCACTATATGCTCTCCTGAGCTTATGTCTTTTTGAAGAATTATCTTTTTTGTGAACTCTCCATTGCTAAAATCAAAATCTGCCTTGTTTCCAGAAAAAGTTACCTCTACTTTTCCTGAGCTTACCTTGTTTCCTTTTATATCATCTATTGAAGCAGAGATTATTACTTCTTCTTGTGGATTGAACATTAGTTTTTGAGTCTGCAGTGTCAGGATTAAACTATTTGTGATTTCAAAATTACCTGTTGATTCGGATTCCAGAAGAACACCTTTGTAATTTTCTACTACTACCTTTAACTTGCAAGTGTTATTCAAACCTTCAAATGTTCTTAATGTCGGAATGGTCAGAATTGTTTGTTCTCCTTTTTTCAGACTTACAGGTTTTACAAAATAGGTAAGTTCTGTTTCTTGGCATTTGATGCTTACCTTGAAAAGGCCACTTATGTCTGCATTAGGAGTTATGCTAACTGATGTATCTATGTCCATCCCTAAATTGTATTTTGCATCTTTGGGATTGTTTATAGACACTTCAGCTGAAACTATTTGGCTAAATAACATAAAATAACTAAATAATACAAGGAGCAGCAAAAAAATTATCCCTTTTTTCATGTTTTTTATAAGGGGGCGGGTGTTTAAATATCTTTTGGGGTGGCAGCTTTTTAAGAGTCAGTTAGTTTTATATAGGATAGGGTTAAATGTGGTGGTATGGCAAAAGGTAAATTTTATATTACCACAGCAATAGATTATGTTAATTCTGACCCGCACATTGGACATGCTTATCAGAAGATAATAGCGGATGTCTTGTCCAGATGGAACAGGCTTTTGGGCAAAGAAGTATTTTTTCTTACTGGAACTGATGAACACGGACAGAAAATAGCAAATTCAGCTAAAGAAGCAGGGAAAAAACCAAAGGATTTTGTAGGTTCGCTTTCAAAAAAATTTGAGGAAACTTGGAGAGCACTTAATCTTGATTTTGACAAATTTATCAGGACAACTGATGCTGACCATCAGGAGAGAGTAAAGAAGTTTATTATATTAATTAATGATAAAGGTGATATCTATAAAGGAACTTATTCCGGGCTTTATTGTGAGGGGTGTGAAGCATACCTGACTGAGAAGGAACTGAAGAATGGAAAATGTCCTTTTCATCCTAACAAGGAAGTTCAAGAACTGAAAGAAGAAGCTTATTTTTTCAGATTGAGCAAGTATCAGAAAGCGTTATTGAAATTTTATCAGAAAAATCCTGATTACATCCTGCCCAAGTTCAGGAGACAAGAGATAATTAACAGGGTGAAGGAAGGATTGAAAGATTTGAGCATCACGAGAAAGAATTTAGAGTGGGGTATTGATTTTCCTTTGGACAAGAACCACGTTGTTTATGTCTGGTTTGAAGCACTGCAGAATTATATCACAGGCATTGGCTGGCCTGATGGGAAAAACTTCAAGAAATTCTGGCCTGCTGATGTTGAAATACTTGGAATAGACAATGGGTGGTTTCATTGTGTAATTTGGCCTGCAATGCTGATGTCTGCTGAGCTGGAACTACCAAAAACAATATTGGTTAACGGATTTTTGACTTTTGACGGAAAGAAAATTTCCAAGTCCTTGGGTAATGTCATTTCTCCTGTTAAGCTGGTGAAAAAATACGGCGCTGACAGTGTGAGATATTATGTGTGTCGGAATTTTGTGTTCGGGCACGACGGAAATTTTGTTGAGGAAGAGCTTGTTTTGAGGCATAACGGAGAGCTTGCAAACAAATTGGGAAACCTTGTTTCGCGAGTTGCTGGACTTGTTGAAAAGAACGGGCTTGAGAAATGCGAGAATAAGCTATTGAAAAAATTTAATGTTGAGAAAATAGGGAAGCTGATTGATGGTTTTGAATTTGACAAGGCGCTGAATGAGATTTTTGCTTTTGTTGATATGTGCAACGAATATGTGCAGGAAAAAAAGGTTTGGGAGACCAAGGACAGGAAAGTGCTTTATGATCTAGTGGACAGCATTAAAGCAGTGGCTATTTTGTTGTGGCCTTTTATTCCTGAATCCTGTGAAAAGATAGCAAGGAACTTTGGGTTTGAGATAAAATTTGATGTGATTAAGAAACCTTATAAGGTTGGAGTCCATAAAATCAAGAAATCTGGGATTTTGTTTGAGAAGGTTGGGTGAGGGTCTGATTCATGACTTCTTTGGCTGCATTGTATTTTTCTTCAAAAGTCATTAATTTGTCGTAAAGTTTTTGATGGAAGAGTTTTGTTCCTGCTGCTAATATAAACCTTAGCTTACTTTGTTCTACAAATTCTTTGTGGTTATCATACCATCTTATGAATCTTTCAGCTTTTTTTGGAGTTTTCATGAACTGTCCATAAGATTGAAGATACATTCTAGAAGCGAGTTCCTCCCATGATTCTTTTATTGTTGAGGCATTCTTTTCTAATATTTGTTTTTCTAATACCTGTTCCATTTTAATCTATATGATACTATCTTTTAGTAGTATATAAATGTTTTGAGTTTTAAATATCCATAACAACGACTGCCTTGTGTGTATGGTTTTTTGTTTCTTTTGGTGTTTTTAGCGTGAAGTTGTGGCGGGTGATGGCTTTTACCACGGTCTCTCCAAGTTCTGGTTGGATGGGTTGACCATAAAGTTCTGCTGTCAGTGTTGTGTCTGTAATTTTTGTGATTTTGAATTTTGAGAAGAACATTTCATTTATATCCACCTGTGCTATTATCTCCTGAAGCCAATTAAAGAGAAGTTCCCTGAGACTTTCTGCTCTTACCTGAACCTTTATCTTATTTTTTGGCTTCACTTGTTTTATCTTGCAGATTACTTCTGAAAGTGCAAGTGCTGAATTTTCAAATAATTCTTTTGATGTCTTTCCATAGGCTTCAAACATAACATCTGAAGTTGGGCCTTCAACAAACCTGTATTTTATCATTTTTGTCTCTTAGAATTGCCTTTAATTTTTTCATAATTTCTTTGTGAACCTTGGCAGGAGTTTGATTGCCATTGATTTTGATTATTGGAATTTTTTTGTTCTTGAAATGATTTATTACTGGTTCTGTTTTTTCCTTATACAACACTATCCTATGTTTTATGGTTCTTATTATGTCGTCCTTTCTCTTTCTTTTTAATAATCTTTTTATTATGCTTGCTTTTGATGATTTTATCAGAATTAATAAATCAACTTCTTTCCCAAACTTTTTTGCTTGTTTTATGTCTCTTGGAAAACCATCAAAAATTATGTTATCCTGATTTCTTTTTATTCTAGCTTTTATTATTTTGTTAACTATACCATCTGGGACAAGATCCCCCCTATTGATAATCTTGGCTACTTTTCTCCCAAGTCGCGTTTGTTTTTTTACCTCATCCCTTAATAACTTTCCTGCAGAAATGATTTTTAGCCCGTGTTTCTTTGCTAACAACTCAGCTTGTGTTCCTTTTCCTGTGCCTGGCGGACCAGTTATAACCAACCTCATTTCTTTTAAATCCTCTTTTTGGAAGTTTGATGAACTTTGTTCATTATTATTTATCCAAAATAATTATTCTTGTGTTCCTTGTCTTCTATTTCCCAAGCTTCTTTCATCTTTTCACTTATCCAGATTATGTCTTTTTTTATTTTTTCCCATCTTTTTGTTAAACTGAGAATGTATGCCACTGCGGCTTTTTCATCTTTTTTTAGGTGAATAATCATTAATTCTCTTTCTATGAACATCAACTCTTTGTGAATATCTCCTATTTTCTGTTTTTCAGAATCATTGAATGATTTTGATTCATATGCTCCGATGAGGTTTCCTGCATTTGGGAACAATATGCTTTCTATCATCCTGCAAAAGAAAGAGACATATTCGCTTATCCTCTTATTTATACTAAAAATCAAATAATCCTTGTCTTTTATTGAGTATAACTCAAACTCCTTGTTCAGCTTTTCATATGCAGGAAGTTCTGGATATTTTTTCTTTAGTTTTTCGTATTCTTCTTTTATATTGAAATCTTGTTCTTTCATGTTGGATTTTTGATAGGTTTAGGGGTTTTTAACCTTTTCCTGAACTGGTTGATTTTGCTGATATTGATAATTGGGAAAAATCCCCTGTTTTTACAGTCCTTGCAGTAATCAGGGAAGCTCATTTTCAAGTCCATACCTGTAGGAGGAATTGTAATATCCGTGCTTCCACATGTTGGGCAGATTTTTGTTTCTTTCATTTTGTCAAGCCCCAGGGGAGACTTGAACTCCCGGTCTTTACCTTACCAAGGTAACGCATTAACCGACTATGCTACTGGGGCGTGCCAGGAACCTCTGGCCACGGAAAGGGGTTTAGCAACCCCTTATGCTCGCTGATGCTCGCGTGTGAACCTACCTTGTATTCGGAGCAGATCTCGCTTCGCGACATCTTGCATTTGTCAGGAACCTCTGACCACGGAAAGGGGTTTTCTAACCCCTTATGCTCGCTGATGCTCGCGTGTGAACCTCTGACTGTCAGGAACCTCTGACTGCGGGAGAGGGCTTCTTGATGCTTACACATCAGACCTTCGTTCGCTGCGTGCTCACAAAGGTTTCAGCCCGCTGTGCTCGCTGACGCTCGCGTGTGGACTCACAGCAACACGGAAAGATTTTGTTAATCCGCTGTGCTCGCTATGCTCGCGTTTGATTTTTGGTTAAAGATCTTTTTTGAAAAGTATGTGGGAGACAGGACTTTCAACGACCTTTCTCTTTTCAAGCGAACGAAGTTCGCCATAACGCTTTTTTCTTTTCTGGTGGTGTTTTCTTTTTTGCAAAAAAGAAAAGTCACTTTTGAACCTGCGTAGGCACTAAGCCACAGGATTTCTGCCTTAAAAATTCTTAAGACTTAAGTCCTGCCCGTTTTCCAGACTCCGGCACTCCCACATAGAATATAGTCTCCATTAAATGATTAATAAACCTTTTTGTTGAAAAACATCCTGAAGAATTTAAAAGAATATTTTTTGGTAGGGGGGGAGCAGGATAATCTTAGGATATTTTAAGTTTCTCCTCGAGAAGTGAGCGGGTTTTTTCCCAGACTTTTTCCGCAGGTGGCTCTCCATCAATCAGGTAAATTCGCTTCGGAGGTTTTTGATTTTCATAAAGAAACCTGTAACCTTCTTCCACTTTTTTGAAGAATCTTTTCCCTTTTTGTTCCATCCAGCTTAAGTTTTCTCTTTCTCCTCTTATCCTTTTCATCGCTGTTTCATAAGAAACATCATAAAAAATAGAGAGTTTTAATCTTGGCATTATCTTTTTAGTTATCTTCCTATTTTCTTGCTGAATGTAACTTATATCTATTGTTCCGGCATATCCTTGGTACACTTCTGTTGCATGCACCCACCTGCCGCAAATTATTATGTTATCTTCTTCTAGTTTTGGTTCCATAAACTCTTTTGTGTGTATGCTCCTATCAAGAAGATATTTTTCTAATTCTTGAAAATGCGTTTTTGGTATGCTTGGGTCTTGCAGCCACTTCCTTATTTCTATGCATTCTGGACAATGAGGCGAGCCTGGTTCGATGGTCTGAATTACTTTATATCCTTTTTTTGATATGTAATCTCTTATCAATTCAGCTTGTGTTGTCTTGCCACTTCCATCTGGACCATCCACCACTATGAACAAACCTCCCTGAATTGTCTTTAATGTCATAATTTCAGATGAGTCAAACAAGCTTATAAAGATAATTTTTGTTGGAAATGAATGTTATAAAACACCTATTCTCGATGAACGAACACCTATTCTCGATGAACGGGATATCGCAAGATGGCAGCGATCCCGCTGAGTTCTCTTAACTGGATGCCTTCCCTTGTTTCTACTGAGATTATTTCGATTTTAGTGCTTGAGCTTTCTGCTATTTCTTCTAATTCTTCC
>JAHJQH010000026.1 GCA_018819375.1 Nanobdellota archaeon | reverse complement strand
CAAAGAAGATAACAAACAAAGAACTAAAAGAAATTTCAGCAAAACAATATGAGGAACTGAACAAGGAAACTCACGAGTTCGTGAAAACTATCAAGTCCTTCTTAGAAAAAAAGATAAAATAAAAAAAGAAAAAGGGGTTTAACCCTTCATAATCATCCTGTAGATTTTGTCTTCGAGCATTTTTTCGTCTACCAGTTTCTTTTCTTCATCAGTTATCTCTATTTTTCTCTCTTTTCCTATTTCTCCAGAAACTGAATGTACATACCTGTTGCAAGGATTTTCTAATGCAACTCCCAAAGCTGTCAACGCTTCAGACGGGCTTTTAGCAGCAGCATAACCTTTCAAGCAATCAACAACAGGTTCTTGGTACAAGCCTTCTATGTCCTCATCATACAATTTTTTATTAAAGTCTCCCCCTTGAGTTAATCCAAGAGCAATTAGATGAGATTTACCAATTCTGTTTATCAATGAATTCTTTGCCTTGATAATATTTTCTTGCTTAGTGAAGTCACCAAGAGTAGAAAACTCTTTAGCTACATCGAAAACATCCTTAAATACCAGGTCTCTCAAGATTATTCCCTTATCAAAATATGGTGTTGCTTTTTTTTCTTTTCCGTTTGCCATTTTCTTAATACCCCCTAAATTTTTTATTTATTTTTATTTAATTTTTACTCATCTTATTTAATTTTTACTCTTTATTCATTTTGTTGATAATCTTAAATTATTATCTTGATTAGTAAATGTTACTATAATTCAGTAATAACACCAATATATAAACCTTTCGGTTTGGATCTCAAGCAGCACAAAAAACCATTCCCTCTCAAAAAACTACCCCTATTCCTAATCAAACCTTAACTCCTCTTTCTGGCATTATCCAAAAGCAGTTTTTTCTCAACTCTCGCAACAACACTACTCACTTTTCCAACAGCATCCATATTAGCAGAAATACTATCAATTCCTTTCCTTACCAAGAATTTCACCATCTCTTCTTCAGAACCAGCTTGTCCGCAGATAGAAGTTTCAACACCTTTCCTCTTGCAGACATCAATCACATGCTCAATCTCTCTCAGAACAGCAGGATGCATTTCGTCATAAATTCCCTGTATCTTCTCATTGTTCCTGTCAACTCCCAAGGTTGTCTGAGTTAGGTCATTAGTTCCAAAACTAATAAAAGAAATGCCTTCATCACATAATTCTTCAATAATCCAAACACTGGCCGGGGTCTCTATCATTACCCCAAACTCAACATCATTAAGAGGTTCTAATCCAACTTCCCTTAAAATCTCCTTTGCTCTTCTCACCTCATCCACTCTTGTAACAAACGGGAGCATAACACCCACATTATCATGACCATTCTCATGCAGTCTTTTAACAGCTTCAAATTCAGCTTTAAGGATTTCAACTTCATCCAACCCCATCCTTATCCCGTGCCAGCCAATCATGGGATTAGGTTCATCATCAATCATATCGCCTCCTTTCAAGTTCCTGTATTCATCACTTCTTATGTCAGATGTCCTGGCCCAGACAGGTTTTCCCTTAAAAGACTCAGCTATCTTTCCCAAGCCTCCAACAAGAACATTGACATAATCCTCAATATTTCCCTCTTTGACATACCACATAGGATGAATTCCATTTTCAGCAATTATGAACTCAATTCTGACCAACCCGACGCCGTCAGCACCTGTGTCAGCAGCAACCTCAGCTCTGTTAGGAAGGTCACAAATAACTTTTATCTTGGTAATAGTATCATAATTCACTCTTTTATCAACTACGACATTCTCGCTCTCTCTCTTAACCTGCCCGTCATAAACCACGCCTTCACCACCATCCACAGTAATTATTTGCCCGTCTTTCAAGACCTGTGTTGCATTTTCTGTTCCAACTATGGCAGGTATTCCCATTTCCCTGCTTACAATACTTGCGTGACTTGTTAATCCTCCTTCATCAGTCACGATGGCATTTGCTTTTTGCATTGCTATCACATAATCAGGATTAGTCATTTCTGTGACAAGAATATCTCCTTTCTCAATCTTGTTAATCTCACTTGCCCCGTGAATTATCTTGACAGGACCAGAAGCAACACCTGCAGAAGCAGCAAGTCCTCTTACCAGAACACTTCCATATTCTTCTTTTTTCTCAATTTTTTCAGGACTAAAAGGTTTTTTGATGGTAGTAACAGGCCTTGCTTGAACAATATAAATTCTGCCGTTCTCAATGGCAAATTCAATATCCATAGCTCCTTCATAATGGTCCTCAATTTTCTTTCCAAATTTTGCAAGATTTATTATTTCATTCTCATTCAGGACCTGGTCCTCCCATCTTGATTCAGCAATCTTCCTCTTGACAGTGGTGCCAAGGTTGTCATCTCTCGTGAACATCCACGATTGTTTTTTCACATTTTTCTGTTTTATTTTGAAACCTTCCTTGTCAACCACATAATTATCAGGATTTATTGCACCAGAAACCACAGCCTCACCAAGTCCAAACCCTGCTTCAATTACAATCTCACCAGGATTATTAGTGCTTGGGTTTATGGAGAACATCACCCCGCTTTTCTCGCTGTTTATCATTTTCTGCACAACCACAGATACTTTGACATTCATGTGGTCAAAGTTGTTTTTCTCCCTGTAATAAATTGCTCTCGCCGTGAACAAGCTGGAAAAACATCCAATTACAGCCTTTATCAAATTCTTTCCCCCCCTGACATTAAGATAAGTAGCTTGTTGCCCTGCAAAACTAGCGCTGTTATGAGTGATTATCCCTCCAAGACCAGCTGCAAAATTCTCTAACCCAGGAACCGTAAAATCATAAACATCACCACTATAGTCTATCTCTTCAACATTTCGTATCCTGTCCCACAAAATATCCCCTTCAAAAAGATTGGAATAATTCGTTAGGCAATACATCTTCATTAATTTTCTAAATTTATTCTTGGAAAGTCTTTCTTTTTTGATAAGACCCTTGTTCCAAGAAGTCATTCCTTTTTTGAATCTGCCTTTTTTATCATAATAAACGTATCTCTTAGTTATTTCCTTTTTCACATCTTCATCATAAAATGTCTTTTTGCAGTCTTCACAATGAAATCTCAGTTTACCTTTGTAATGGCTTGTTTTCCCGATTGGGTCACTGCACAAGGGGCATATGCCAACTTCAACATCTTCTCTTTTTAGGGTATCATCAAAATTTGACTTGATGTTTTCAGACAAGCCTTTGGAGATTAAGACAGCATTCAAAAACTCTGGATGTTTTCTTTCTTTGTTGCAATTTATTACTAATTTTATTAATTTCGTAAGTTTTGCGGCGTGTTCTAAGTTCACTGCATCAAAAAACTTTTCTGCTTCATAAGGTGGAACACATACGAGAAAGGCATTTTTCTTCTTGCGGATATAAAGACCGATGTTTAATAACTCCAGTAGCTTGACGACCCCGCCTGTCAGTGCCTTTGATGTTGAACAATATTCTACCATAGAATTACTAATGGTTCCGTCCCCGTCATAACACCCTGCCAAAAAAGAACCAATAATCTCTTTATCACAACCAAATATGAAATCAGGAACTTTCTTTATCTTGCAGGATCTCCCCTTACCTGCTTTGTTCAGGGGATCACCAGTTAATTTATGAAGAAGTCTCACAAGACTTTTGCAATAAATCCTGAGAGAACCTTTATTCATTTTTTGTGAGTGATATAAAGAAATTTCAGACAAAAATTCCTTTATGCGATTCATAATTTTCTCATTGGAATTCGTAATTATAACACAATTATCCTTATAAGTGCTCCCTTCTGCACAATACAATCCTAAGAAATAAGCCAAATCTTCATTAATCTCTAATTTTCTTTTAAGAGGGGTTTGTATCTTCCAGTTTGTGGAATTCTTCTTAATGTAAACCAAGTTATTTTCACAAAATGTTTCTTTCTCATTTAAGTAATCCAAAACGTCAATCTCCTTGTAATTCAAGTCAAGCAAGTTTATGTGTTTAGTAACAGGAACCATTTCTCCTCCAGTAAGTTCATTTATGCTGGATGTTTTTGGCTCCAAGGTATCCTTGTCCAAGGTTATCAGGGAATGGTTTTTAGTTATGACTATCTCTCTCCCTGTTTCTGTTGTTATCTTGAATAATTTTTTGTCTCTTGCAGGGTGTTTGTATATCTGGTCGGCCTTAACCCATCTAACTTTGTTTCCTTTCATAGCAGCTACCTCTATCAAGGAATTGCTGCCATCGCCAAATTTACCATAAATATTCTTGATAGTGTCGTAAATAGGTTTGTTGTTTATTTTTACAAGAACATGAGAATTTTCATCTATGCTCGGAAGATCTTCTGCTGTTGCAGAACTTCTCACAGCAACATAAGGAACTGTTCGCCCTGCTTTTATCATGCTAAGGGTAGATTTATTAACAACCTTAAACAAATCTATGTTAACATCAAGATGATTATAAGCATCACATATTTCCTTTGCCAGTTCTTCTGGCATTTCAGAATTAAGAATTATTTCCTGAATCTCTTCAGCTTTTTCTTGTAGGTTAGTCACATCATCCACATCAACACCCTTTAATACTCCGGTTATCTTTTCCCTTATTCCGGCCTCTTCCAAGAAAAAGTCATATGCTGATGCACTGACACAAAAACCAGGAGGAATCGGTAACCCTATGTTAAACATCTCTCCAAGATTAGCACCCTTGCCCCCAACAATACCAACATCTTCTTTTTTAATATTCTTGAACCAGATTATGAACTCCTGTTTCACTTTTCCTCCCTTCCCTTTTTTCATCTTCTCACCTGCCACATCCTAACCAAACACCTTAACCAAACACCTTAACCAAACACCTTAACCAAACACCTTAACCAACACACCACAGGCAAAACAAAAAACCCGGATTTATATAAACTTTGTGCTTTGCATAAAGCAGACAAGAAACAACTCAATCAAAGACAAAAAAGAAATAAAAGAAAAGCCTCTTGAAAAGGCTTATTTCTTCACTAAATCAATGCACATTCCAGCTGCAACAGTGTTTCCAGCATCTCTTATGGCAAACCTTGCCATGTGAGGTATTTCACCCTGCTTCTCAATGACTAATGGTTTTGTAGGCACGATTTTAACAATAGCCGCATCACCATTTTTCAGCATATCAGGGTTTTCCTGTAAGGTCTGACCAGTTGCAGGATCCAGTTTTTTCAACAAATCTGTAATCTGGCACGCAACCTGTGCTGTGTGTATGTGAAACACCGGCGTATAACCTTTTGTTAAAACAGTTGGGTGATTCAAGACTATTATCTGTGCAGTAAATTCTTTCACAACTGTTGGCGGGCTATCCACATGTCCAAGTACATCTCCTCTTGCAACATCTTTCTTCCCTATACCCCTCACTGAAAATCCAATGTTATCACCAGGGATCGCCTCATTCAATTGTTCGTGATGCATTTCTATGGATTTAACTTCTCCTGTAACACCTTTTCCATCTCTTGCAGGCATAACAATAACCTTGTCACCAATTTTCATAACTCCGGTCTCAACTCTGCCAACAGGGACAACACCTATGCCCACAATGTTATACACATCTTGTATTGGAAGTCTCAATGGAAGGTTAGTTGGCTTTTCAGGTTCTTTGAAAAGATCAATCTGCTCAACCACTGTCGGTCCTTTGTACCAGCTCATCTCATCACTTTTCTTCACAACATTACCTCCAAGAAGGGCACTTTCTGGAATAAAAACAACTTCTGCTGGTTTGTAACCAACAGTTTTTACAAGGTCCTCAACACCTTTTTTTACTTCATTAAATCTCTCTTCCTTGTAATTAACCATATCCATCTTGTTAATAATGACAGATAATTGCTGCACACCAAGAGTTTTTAATAGCCAAACATGCTCTTTTGTTTGTGCCATCACGCCGTCATTTGCAGCAACAACAAGAAATGCAACATCTGCTTGTGATGCTCCGGTAATCATGTTCTTGATAAAATCCTTGTGTCCAGGAGCATCTATGATTGTAACCTCGTATTTTTTGGAAATAAACTTCCGATGTGCAAGGTCAATTGTAACCCCCCTTTCCCTTTCCTCTTTTAAGTTATCCATAACAAATGCAAACTCAAATCCGCCTTTTCCAAGTTCTTCAGCTTTTTCTTTTAATTTCCTGATAGTTTGTTCGTCAACATTCCCAGAGTCATACAACAGCCTTCCAACAGTTGTGCTCTTTCCATGGTCAACATGACCAACAAATATCAAGTTCAAGTGTGGTTTTAATTTAGCCATTTTGGTAATACCTCCAGTTTGGTTTATTTAAGTAAGTAACTAAATATCAATCCCTCTTTATGCACCACTCATTTAAGTATAAAACCAAAAATTCCGCCCCTTTATAAACCTTTCTCCAATAACCATTCTTGTGTAACTTCATAACATAGCACACTCCAACAGCCATTTCTTCCAATACAATTCAGCCACCATTAAATATTTAAACTTCCTTAATTCAATTCTGTTAATGACAACAATAAAAAAGATGAGGTTAAATGGGTTCAAGTCATTCCCAAAACAAACAGAAGTGATGTATACCTCAGGATTCTCTGTTGTCATTGGACCAAATGGCTCTGGCAAATCAAATCTTACAGATGCAGTATGTTTTGTTCTGGGAAAATCATCAGCCAAGGATATGAGGGCAGAAAAATCTGCTAATCTTATCTATAACGGAGGGAAAAAAGGAAAACCCTCAAAACAAGCAGAAGTTTCAATATGGTTTGATAATTCTAATGAACATTTTTCTGTTCAGGAAAAAGAAGTAAAAATAACAAGGATAGTAAAACCAAATGGCCAGTCAACTTACAGAATAAATGACCAAATCAGGACAAGGCAGGAGATGATAGATTTTCTTAATTCAGCAAAGATAGACCCAAACGGTTACAACATCATACTTCAGGGAGACATAATAAGATTCACGGAAATGAAGCCAATAGAACGAAGAAAAATAATAGAAGAGGCAGCAGGTATCTCAGTATATGAGGATAGGAAAGAAAAGGCATTAGGAGAATTAGAGAGAGTAGAAAGAAAAGTATCAGATGCTGGAATAATCCTGAAAGAAAGAGGAGCAAACCTGAGAGAATTAAAAAAAGAAAGAGATCAGGCAATCAATTACAGGAAAGTGGAAGAAAAAATAAAATCAGATAAGGCAACATATTTCACAGCACATATAAAACAAAAACAAGATCAAAAAGAAAGAATAGAATCAGGTGTAAAAAAGCAAAAAGAAGCAATAGAAAGAATAAATCATAAAGTTTCACAGATTCTAGATGAAATCAATGCAAAAAAACAGGAAATTCAGGAGATAAATGCTAAAATAGAACTGCAGGGAGAAAAAAAGCAGTTTGAACTCCACAAGGAGATAGAGTCCATAAAAGAAGAACTCATAAAAAGCTCGATGAGGACGGAAACTTGCAACAATGAGCTGATAAAACTAAAACAAAGAAACGCACAGCTCCAAAAAGACAATGGAGAGATAGACAGGAAAATAAAGCAATTTGAAAAAGAAATAGGACAGTCGAATCTGAAAAAATCAGGTTTGGATTCCCAAAAAGAATCCTTGATGGAAGAAATAGAAACATTCACGCAGTCTCCAAGAGAAACAAGCAAGATTTCAGGACTTCAGAAAGAAGTTTTACTATTGTCAGAAAAGAAATCAGGGCTTCTTAGACAGCAGGACAAGATAAGTTTCCAATTAGAAGAAATTGACTCAAAGCTCTCGCAAATAACTTCTTCAAACACTTCGGAATTAAGAAAGAAATTTTCAGAAATATCAAAGCAGCTCTCAGGAGAATTATTACAAAACGCGGAGTTTGCAATAAAAATCTCGTCAATAAGAGAGGATTTAACAAAGAAAAACGAGGAACTGGCAAAATTAAGAACAAGGGATATAATGTTTAAGGAAAAGTCACTCTCGTCACTGCCAGTAAAGAAAATTCTTGAATCGGGAATCTCAGGAGTTTATAACACAATAGCAGAACTAGGGGAAATAGAACCAAAATATTCCTTAGCCTTGCAAACAGCAGCAGGCAGCCGTTTGAATGGGATTGTCGTAAAAGATGATAATGTAGCTGAAAAATGTATCCAGTATCTCAAGAGAACAAAAATAGGGTCTGCAATTTTCTTCCCATTAAACAAAATCAGGCCAAGCTCAATATCCAGGGAATTAACACATTTAGAAAAACTTCCGGGGGTAGAAGGGTTTGCAATAAATCTAGTCAAGTTTGACCAAGTTTTCAAAGATGTATTTTCTTATGCTCTTGGTTCTACATTAATAGTGGATAACATTCCAACAGCAAGAAAGATAGGTATAGGAAAAATAAGGATGGTAAGCTTGGAAGGGGATTTGATGGAAACATCAGGAGCAATGATTGGAGGGTACAAGAGATTAAAGCAGTCCTTCAAGGAAAAAGGGGTGGAAATTTCAATGACAAAACTTGAGTCAGAAGTTACAAGTCTTGACTTCTTGCTCTCGAAGCTTCTGAATGACAGGGACATAAATGAACAAAAGATTCAGGAATTAAAGCAGAGAAAATCAGATTTTGAGATTCAAATAATCAGGTCAGAGAAAACAAGTTCTGTATTTGATTCAAACCAGCTTAAAAAACAAAAAGCAGAGCTGACAAATAGTCTGCAGGAAGTATCCGCCAAATTAAGGCAAGTAACACAAAAACTCCAGGTAAGCTCAAAAGAACTAGAAAGAGCAAGTCAGTTATCCTCTGAAGAAGCAAGTGGTTTTCTTGAATTAAAAGAACTGCAAAAAAGTCTGCAGGAGGTGGCTATTGAACAGACAAATATGGGTTCAAACATAAACACCCTGAAAATCCAGATTTCAATGATGCAAACAGAAAAAAACAAGATAGACTCAATAGTAAAAACAAATAATAAGTCTTTTGAAGATTTTCAGAAAGAATCTTTGATACTCGCGGATTCCATAAAAAAACAAAGACAAGACCTGAAAGAAAAAGAAAAACAGGAAAAAGAATTCTATGCACAATTCAAGAATATGTTCAATCAGAGGAACAAATTAAACGAGAGCATTAATGAAAAAGAAATCTCCAATGCAAAATATGAAGAACAGATAAAAACAATTGAGGATAAGACAAATACTTTATCAATAGACCGGGCAAGAATCATAGGTGAATTAGAAGGTCTTCAGGAAGAGCTGGAGCCTTACAAGAATGAAAAAATAAGGCAGGGAATAAGCATACCAGAACTAAAAGTAGAAATTCAAAACCAAGAAAGAATATTAAAAAATATGGGCAATGTAAACCTGAAAGCTCTTGAAGTATATGAAAAGATTGAAGAAGAATACAACAAGTTAACAAGTAAGATTGAAACATTAATAAGGGAAAAGCAGGATGTTCTGGATATGATGACAGAAATTGAAAGCAATAAAGAAGAGTTATTTATGAAAACCTTTGATTCAATATCTGAAAATTTTGGGAGGATTTTTGGATTCATATCCACAAAAGGTGCTTCAGCACACCTGGAACTTGAAGACAAATCCCAGATATTTGAAGGAGGAGTTGACATAAAAGTCAGGATAAAGGGAAATAGGTTCTTGGATATAAGGAGTCTAAGCGGGGGAGAAAAAACACTCACGGCACTGGCATTCATATTCTCGATTCAGGAGTATTCTCCATCATCATTCTATCTTTTGGATGAAGTTGATGCTGCATTAGATAAGGCAAACTCAGAAAAACTCTCAAAGCTGATAGCCCAGTATTCAAAAAATGCCCAGTATATTGTTATAAGCCACAATGACGCAATAATCACAGAAGCTGACCAGGTTTATGGAATAAGCATGCAAGAAGGAATCAGCAAGATAATCAGTCTGAAGATTTGATCTCATCCTTAAATCCCTGTCAATCACCCCGAACCGATAGGTGAGAGCGCAGCGTGGTTGACCGAAGGGAGAAGTTAGGGATTCGCCGAAAATTTGTTGTAATTGTAGTTGTTGAAAAATAGGTTATTAACTTTCAAGTGGTTACATACCGAAAAGTTTATAAAGAACATCTTATTCACAT
>JAHJQH010000025.1 GCA_018819375.1 Nanobdellota archaeon | reverse complement strand
TAATGCTTTCATAATCACACTAAGCCCAAAACTAACTCCGACAGCAGCGATTTTTCTACTGCCCCCAACAAAATTTCCAATCATCTCATCATACCTGCCTCCCCCTGCAACAGAACTATCAATATTAGAATCCTTCAAGAAAGCTTCAAAAACCGTGCCAGTATAGTAACTAAGTCCTCTCGCAAGACACGCGTCAAAAATAACATTCTTGCTCCCGACATAACCAAAAAGTTCTTCAAGTTCTTTTATTCCCTCACAATCCCCAATAACTTTCTGTATGTCTCCGAGACTCTCAAGCTTAAGTATCCAAACGAGCTTTTTTACGATGCTTGCATCAACATTCTTTTCCTCCAGCTCTTTCTTAACACCTACAGCACCAATCTTCTCAAGTTTGTCTATTGAAATAATTACATCTTCCCATTTCTCTTTCTTAACACCAACATAATCAAGAATGGAATTTAATAATTTCCTGTTGTTCACCTTAACAATCACTTTCAATCCAAGCTCCTTAAAAACATCAACAATCAGGTTAACAATTTCAGCATCAGCAAGTATATTTGAGCTTCCAGCAATATCAACATCACACTGCCAGAATTCCCTGTATCTTCCTAATTTTATGGGACCATCCCTGAAAACTTTCTCAATCTGGTACCTTTTAAAAGGAAGTTTGAGATTAGGATTCATTCCAATAAATCTTGCAAAAGGAACAGTAAGATCATATTTCAACCCAAGTTCTCTCTTTCCTTGATCCTTGAACTTGAAGGTTTCTTTCAAGATTTCTGAACCTCCGGCATATTTAGAAGAAAGAACATCCCATCTCTCAACAACAGGAGTCTCTAAGGGAGAAAAACCATATCTCTCAAAAATTCCCCTTATCTTGTCAACTACTTCCTGCTGCAAGATTTTCTCTTCAGGAGGAATATCCCTCATTCCTTTTGCTGTTTCAAGTTTCATTTCTCATCACCCCTAAAATCAAAAATGGGCGGTCGCCGAGAGTTGAACTCGGGTTTCAGGCTTTCTGCATTTTTTTCCGTTTTTTTGCCGAAGCTTTGTTTTGCAGGAGCTTTTCCTTCATAAAACGAAGTTGAACGAAGGCTCGGTGAACTTTGTTCACCTTTGTCTAAAAGCTCCATTTTGCTGAAGCTTTTCCTAAAAGCTTCACTCCACAGGCCTGAGTCATAACCATTAGACCACGACCGCCATAAAACTTCAATAGAACTCTGACTAAATAAATCTTTCCCTATACCAGTGATGAACCAAACCACCACTTGTCATTTGATTTGTTATAGTCATTTTAATCACATAAATCAGAATACAAGGGCCGTATTTAAGACTTTTGATTCAACTTAACCAAAGGACAATCAAAAACTACCTTTAAGATAAATAGGTTTAATCAAACAAAAGGATATAAACAAAGGGGATTAATCCAAATAAGATGAAAACAGAAAAATTTCCAAAACATGTTAAATTAATAGCATGGGTTCAAAATCCTAAAGAAAACTGGGATGCTGAAGACCCAGCTTCTTGTGGGGCAAGAGGTTGTTTTAGTGAATCGGCATCTTCTCAGATACACAAAGAAGAGATATTAAGGAAAGATTATGAAAAAAGGAAAGAAAAGATATTTCAAGAAACATCTGGAAGAAATCATGGTGCTGTCCTTGATCAGTCTTTTTTTATATTTTCTATTGATAATTTAACAAGGGCTTCAACCTTGTTATTATGTGCACCTGAATATGCTTCCCACCTTCAACAATCTTTAAGAAGAGCAACAGCAGAAAGAGGGTTTTATTTACCTAATGAATTAAAAGGAACTGATGCTGAAAAGATTATGCAAGAACAATTTCAATTATATGCTACAATGCAAGAAGCAAAAATTCCTTCTGAAGATGCAAGATTTATTCTCCCATTATACACAAAAACAACTATACAATCTGCTTGGAATGCAAGAGAATTGATGCATTTAGATTCTATTGTCGATAGGTTTCCTATTCTCAATGAAACAAGAGATACAATAAAACAAATGGTATTATCTGCAAAAAGAGTTGCTCCACAACTTATGGAAAAAAGAGAAAATAATTACGAAGTACTTTCTTGGTTTCCTTCTTCTCAACTATTTGCAAATAAAAATCAAAGTCTTGAAGATTATTTAGAAAGGGGCGGGCATAGTTTAGTAGTATCCTTAATTGATTCTTCTAAAATAAAGATGAACCCTAAAAACATTGAAAAGGCAGTTATGGAAAAAGATGAGGTAGAACTAGCAAATCTTAAACATTATCACTTTACTTTCTTAGTTCCTATGTCTATTGTTACATTTCATCAAGCAACAAGACAGAGAACATGGAATCAAAGTATTGAATCTCTTCCTCATGCAATTCGAAGTGGTTTTTATATAACCCCAGAAAGCATCAAAGAAACACCTTTTGAAGAAAAATATAAACAAATAACAGAAAAATCTTTAGAGTTTATTAAAACCCAAAGAGGGAATCCTGAATTATTTGGGGTTTTGCCCCATAATTTAATCATCCACGACCTAATACACATAAATGGGTGGAATGCAGTTTATTCCATTGGTAAAAGGACGTGTACTAAAGCACAATGGGAAATTAGAGGTATTGCTCAACAAATGGCACATTGCATTAAAAGAGAATCTCCTGAATTAGGAAAATATGCTGTTCCTCAAGGAATAACATTTGGAAGATGTCCAGAAAAAGAACCTTGTGGAGTTTGCTCTAAACCCAATTCAAAAAATCCTCACGACTCAGAACAGAAGTAAAATCAATTATTTGGGTTATTTCAGGACTTTCATTAATCAAGTCTATTAAACTTTTATCTCCGGTAATAAAATAATCACATTTCAATTTATTTGCATAGTGATCAAGAAGAAATCTATCCATATATTTGTATCAAAATAAACTTTCATTTCCAAAATCCTTTAACATTCTTTTTAGAAAAAGACTTCTTCTTAGCTTTTTTTCTTTTTGTCTTTCCCTTTTTTTTATTTACCATTCTCACCTCCTATTCAAATAATAAAAGATATATACTTTTCTAGCTCCCTTGTCCATTAGACCATTATCATCCAATAGTTATTTTCAAATAACTATAATTAATCTTTAAAAATATAATCTTTAAAAAATAAATCAATCTTATCTTTTGCTGCTTCCCTTTTCTTCTGATGCTCTTTCAAAAAAGCATTAATTTTCTCAGTCAGAATTTCTTTCAGCTCCCCCGTAAGCATTTTCCCAGACCTGTAATCTTCCCTAATCTGATTAAGCTTCTTGTCATCAGGTTCAAAAAACATCCGGAGGTATTGGTAAGAAACATCAACATCAGGATTTCCTCCTTTTTTTCTGTGTTCTTCCACACTTGCCTGCCCACCTGAAAAAGCATATTTTTTTATTTTCCTCTCAACTTCTTTTGAGCCATCATCCATAGAGATAAACGAAGTCTCATCACTGCTTGACATCTTCCCGCTCCCTGTCAGTCCAGGAAGGAACAAGTGATAAGTAGAGCTAAGCTGAATGAATTTATGGTCCTTGTATCTCTTTCCAATGTCTCTTGCTATCCTTAAATGAGGGTCTTGGTCAGGACCTACAGGAACTAAAACAGGCACAGGTTTCCCTTCAAACTCCGGAAGCTGTGGATGAAACATATCAGCAGCTTGAAACAAAGAGGCATCCATTTTTCCAGGAGATATTTCCCCATAAATCGCCTTGAATTCATTAAAAGTCGCATATCTGGAAAAATTAGAAGCTAATCTGTAATAAGCATTGGATTTCTTTGAATCTTTAGACCTATCACTCTGAAAATAAAAATCACAATTTTTTGGCTCCAGTCCAAGAGCAATGTAATTCAATAAGTATTGGTCAATCGCAACTTCTTTTAATTCTTTAAGACTTTTCTGCCTTGCATTATAAGCTTCCAAATCTGCTACTGCGATATATAATTTAGCACCTAATCTCTGATAGAAAACCATTTGTTTTGTCAGCAAGGCGTGACCAAGATGAAATTTTCCAGAAGGCATCAATCCAGTCATCATAACAAAGGGTTTCTTGTTCTTGATAGTATCAAGTATCCTACCAAAATCCCGGTGAGCAAAAACCACTTTTCTCCTGAAAAGAACATTATCCTCAAAAACTTTGGGAAGCTTTGGCATTGGTTCAAGCCCAAACTCTCTTATCAGCTTCTCATAATCCACCTTTCCAGAAACTTCCCACGGAGTTACTTTCATCTCTTTTTTCATATCTCAAAAGTGCCATTCCACCTATAAAAACCTTTCCACAACATTTAAAAGCATATAATTCAAAATCAAAACTACACAAACGCCCCGTTGCTTTCATAAATCGAACAAAGCGAGGTTTTGAATAGCTCGGGGTGAGGAGTGAAACGACAAGCCCCGTTGCTTTCATAAATCGAACAAAGCGAGGTTTTGAATAGCTCGGGGTGAGAAGTGAAACGACAAGCTCCGTTGCTTTCATAAATCGAACAAAGCGAGGTTTTGAATAGCTCGGGGTGAGGAGTGAAACGACAAGCCCCGTTGCTTTCATAAATCGAACAAAGCGAGGTTTTGAATAGCTCGGGGTGAGGAGTGAAACGACAAGCCCCGTTGCTTTCATAAATCGAACAAAGCGAGGTTTTGAATAGCTCGGGGTGAACAAAGTGAGCCCCGTTGGTGTAGTCCGGTCAATCATCTTGCCCTTTCGAGGCAAGGACCCGGGTTCAAATCCCGGACGGGGCAGTACTAGTTTTCTAACAAATTTATGAAATACAATTCCGTCATAGGTTATATAAAACCATTCTTTAGTTAATTATCTATGATGATGCTTTCTGGAGTCCAACCACCAGGGAGATTGTATTTTTCATTTAGTAATGCAATAGCAAGGATTCTATCAATAACAAAAGTTCGTTCTTCTCCACTTAAATGGCAATAAGCGATTATACAATCTTTATGCATTTGGTATATGCTTATTACCCTATATTTAACTTCATCAGAAGATAAACTAAAATATTTAATTTTTACCTTTCTTTTTTGATTAAAAGATTTTTTAAGTAATATCCTTATTTTGGGAGATTCTTTTATATAATCTAGAGGCTTTTGTAGATTACTTTGATTCTTCATTTTCTATCATCCACTTCCAAACAGGTTTAACAATTATCTGTTTACCTTCAAAATCAAGTTTATCCTCATAATCAAATGTCAAAATCAATCCTTCCTTGAGATTAAATTCTTTCATTGCTTCAAGAAGTCCCTTAATTTTCCTATTCTTTGTTGATTCATTACTAAAATCATATGATACTTGAACAGCTTTAATCACCTTTAATCCTCTTTTTATTACAAAATCACACTCTCCTTTTCCTGAAAAGTAATATATCTCCTTATTTCTTCTAAGAAGCTCTAAAAATACTAAATTCTCTAATCTCTGCCCTTTATTTTCTGAGAATTCAAATGCAAGAGTTTTAAGAAAACTATTGTCCCCAACATAAAACTTAGAAGAAGAAACTTTTTGTTTTTTTATAGAAAAATCAAACCTATGAATGGTATAAGCTAAAAAAACCTGTTTAAGATAATCAATGTAATTTTTTATCATACTCAAACTCTTTATCCCAGAAACTTTCTTTAATGTAGAATATGAATAGGACTTACCAACATTAGAAAAGAGATATAATACTAAATCATTAAATTCTTTTATCATTCTTATCCCATATCTCTGTATTATATCTTTATTCACAATATCTTCAAAATATTGTCTAGATAATTCAATATCTTTATTCTCATCTATGACTGGAAACCCCCCCAATAAAAAATACTCCTTAAAATTACGAATAATGCTTTGTCTATCCTTAGAAGAATTAATAACATATGGTGCCCCCCTTAATCTTAAAAATTCTTTAAAAGAAAAGGGGTATAATTTTATTGTTTGGTTTCTTCCGGTTAGATATGTAGAAATTTCTGAGCTTAGAAGATGTGAATTTGACCCTGTAACAAAAACTTTGATATTTCTCCCATACAAATTGTTTACCCACCTCTCCCAATTTTTAACATTTTGTACTTCATCTAGGAAAAAAACAACATCTTTATCATTGAAAATTTCAAAAACAATGTCTTCAATGTCTTCAAAATTTTGATTATTAAACTCAGTTAACCTAAGGTCATCAAAATTCAGATAAAACAATTGTTTATTTAATTTATTACTTATTAATTTTAATAAGGAGCTTTTTCCACACCTTCTTATCCCCGTTATTACTATAATCTCTTGATTTTTAAGGTATTTATCAACGTCTATATCTCTCTCTATGAGATTTACTGGTTTATTAAATACTTCTTGTTGGTCAAAAATTATTTGTTTTAATCTAACTTTTTCCATAGGGATTTTAGGATTTTCTAGTTTATAAACCTTTCTTTTCTGTTTAACATATGTTTATAAAGAAATGTCCTTTGGAAAAGAAAGCATTATTTTTAAAGTCCCTAAAAAATCACAAACTACTGCACTGACCGAACAGGGTAGTAATACTTTTGTGATTTAATATAATGTTACACCAAAACGTAACATTTATATACTCAAGGTTACACTCAAATGTAACATGGAACCAATAATTGAAATATTAAAAGAATGGAATGCTTGGTGGGAAACTGGTAAAGTAAATAGTGAATTAGAAGGTAAAAAAAGACCATTGTATCAGGAACTCTTGAATTCACACAAAATAAAGGAGATTAGCATAATAACAGGGGTGAGAAGATCTGGTAAAAGTACATTAATGTATCAAATAATTAATGAATTAATCAAAAAAAGTATTCATCCTTATCAAATTCTCTTTATGAATTTAGAAGATGAAAAGCTATCTGAATTCAGTTTAGAAGAGATTTATGATGTATATAAACAAGAATTAAACCCTGATAAGAGGTCATATATCTTCATTGACGAGGTTCATAAGAAAAAAGGATGGGAAAAATGGATAAGAAAAAAATATGATCTCAAAACAAATGATAAATTCTTCATATCTGGTTCTTGTTCTTATTTAATAAAAAAAGAATATGCTACTTTATTAACAGGAAGGAATCTAACCTTTGAAGTATTTCCTTTATCATTCAAAGAGTATCTAAATTTTAATAAGATTCAGTTTAAAAATTTAAACTTAATAACAAAAGAAACTCAAAATAAATTAAAGAATAAACTAAAAGAATACATTTCATTAGGTGGTTTCCCGGAGGTATCTCTCAAAGATAAGGCCTATAAAAAAAGAATCTTAGAACAATATTTTAGTGATATATTATACAAAGATATAATTGCAAGATATAATTTAAATGTTCAAAAATCAAAGGATTTAACCATTTTTTTAATAACAAATTTTACAAGACCTATTTCTTTAAGGAATATAAGAAACACATTAGGATTATCTTATGACACCTCAAAAGATTACATCTCCTATCTCCAAGAGTCTTTTCTGCTGTTTAGTCTGGACCATTTTTCATATTCATTAAAAGAACAAAAAACAGAAGCATCTAAAATATATTGCATAGATAATGGATTAAGAAACTCTGTGTCTTTTAAGTTCTCCAAAGATGAAGGTAAATTAGTGGAGAATACAGTTTTTATTAATCTAAGAAGAAATAAAAAAGACATTTACTATTGGAAAGGTCAAAAAGAAGTAGATTTCATTGTAAAGGAAAAAGACAATAGTTTAACAGCGATTAATGTATGTTACAATAATGAACTAAACAAAAGGGAAGAAGAATCACTAAAAGAATTCCAAACAAAATTCCAAAAAACTAAAAAGTTGATGATAATCACAAAAGATATTGAAGAAGAAAGAGATAACATTAAATTTATCCCTCTTTGGAAATGGTTGTTAAAATAGTCCCTAACCAACTAAAAACCACTACATTGCCCAGACAGGGCAGACTACCTTCTTGAGGCAAATTTTGGATTAAACCATATATTTATAAATCGAGACCTAATCAAATAAGTATGGGAAATTTTAGATCAGATAATCGGGGCGGATCCAGAAATCGCGATGGTGGTAGTAGATTTGGTGGAAGAAGTAAGGGACGAGGTGGATTCAGGGACAGTGATTCCAGAAGGTCTGAAAGAGAACCTTCTGAAATGCATGATGCTATTTGTGCTAAATGTGGAAGCCCTTGTCAACTCCCATTTAAACCAAAAACTGATAAACCTGTTTTTTGTAGTGATTGTTTTAAACAAAATGAAGGTTCAAGATCATCTAGGTCAGGAATGTCTTCAGAACAATTCAATCAGATTAATGAAAAACTTGACCAGATTATGAAAGCCTTAAAGATTGAAGAATAAGGGATTTATTATTTTAAAGGGAATTAAGAAATTTTCAAAACAAAAAGTTTCTGAATAATCACAGGATAGGTCATTATCAAAGCAGGATATTCTTACCATTACATTTTACACAAAAACACAATATTTAAATAGTTGTAATGGTAACAAAAAAGAATGAGAATTCTTAAAAGAAAAAAAGGAAACAAGCAATATTTCTATTTACAACATTCTTATAGGAAGAATGGCAAGGTTATAACAAAAGAGAAATACCTTGGCTCTGAAATCCCAAAGAACATAGAGGAAATCAAAAAATACCTTAACAAACCAGAGAAAAAGGAATTAGAAAATAAACTCAAAAAAATAAAAGAAAATTTTCAAAAAGAATGGCAAAGAATTCCAAAATCTGCAAAAAAAAAGCAACTTAACGAAATCTCAATAGCATTTACATATAACACTAACGCCATAGAAGGTTCTACAATAACATTGGAAGAAACAAGGGAAATCATTGAAGAACAAAAAGCCCCAAACAAATCTTTAAAAGATATAAAAGAAACAGAGGCCCATTCAAAGGTTTTTCTGGAGATGTTAGAAAAAAAACAGAAAGTAACAAATAAATTAATCTTG
>JAHJQH010000024.1 GCA_018819375.1 Nanobdellota archaeon | reverse complement strand
TTCTTTTAAAATTTAGTTTCACTCCAAATATCTCCTTACTTCCTTGTTTCTTAGTGGAATAAACATCGTATTCAATTGGTATTTGTTCAATATACTCCCAGTAATAAGCTGCTGCCTTGCCCCCAACAAAATAATCCTTGCTATTAAATATTTCATCAATAACCACAAAAGGGTGCTCAGACCATCTCCCCTTATAAGCTTTGATAGGGACTAAATAATATTTGTTATTATTTAATTTAACAATCCTCCCTTTATTTTTCAATCTATGGATATAAACTCTCATTTCATTTTTGTTTCTAAAAAAAGTCTGAATGTCCAGCCTAGTAAAAAATCTTTTCTCCTCTAATTCAAGCCACGATACAACATTCATTTCTTTTCCAGACAAACCCTTCATCCTCAAAATCTCCATTACATCAAAATTAACATTTCATTAATTCTAATGTTACGCCGATATATAAAACTTTCTATCCGGGGTTTTTATTCAAGAAATAACAGATCAGAGAAAAAAGCGTTTCCTACACCAATTCAACAGCTCTCTTCCTCCCCCTCCTCCTATAATCACCATACTTGTCATCAACCCTGAACTTTGCTGGTTTTGTGCCAACTGTCTTCTGCCCACAGCAAACCTGCTCAAGAGTGTATTTCCCACAAGCCACGCACTTAAAGATTTTGTTTCCCACTTTACTATTTATCCTTCTTAAAACTTATTTCACACCCAAGTTTCTTTGCCATTTCTTCACCAAAACCTGTAATCTCTGCAATCCTGACATCAACAGTCTTGTAATCATCAGCAATAACACTGATTGAATATCTCGGGGCACCAGTATAAGTAATCTTGGCATCATATCCCTTAAACTCACTCATTCCCTTCAAAACCTTCTTAACTCTCTCAACACCATCACTAGCAGAACAAGAGACACTGATAATCCCGGAAGCAGTGCATCTGACAGGTTTTATTTTCTCCTTGACAACTTTGACAATCTCACCAGCAATTTTTGGGTCTATCTTAAGCTCCTTAACCAAATCCACCTCATCTGCAACAATGGCATAAAAACACTCACCCAATCTTTCAAATTCTTCAATCATGGCATATCCCGCCTTATGATACATTTCAGCAATGCTCAGTTTTAACTTTCCGCCAACACCCTCCAGAAGTTTCTCAGCTTTTTGTTCCTGCTTGTATTCATCATTCTTATTCCTCTTCTGAGACAAATTAACTCTTCTTAGGGAAAGATCAATATGCCTCTTTTCCTTGTCAATCTTCAAAATTTTGCATATGATTTTCTTGTCTTCCTTGACATAATCTCGAATGTTCCTTATTCTTCCAGGAGCAACCTCAGAGATATGAAGCATTCCTTCAGCACTCGCATACTCATCAAGATAAACAAAAACAGAATGAAACAAGACCTTCTTCACAGTACACATGACTAATTCTCCAACTTCCGGAAAACCTTTCTTCTTGTAAAACATGATGAATGTTACAGAACAACCTTTTATAAAATTAACCACAAACCTTAAAAATAGGGTTTGCTACCAAAATACCAATTATTCAAGGAATTTCTTTGATTTTCTTTGAACAATATTTTAATGGAGGATAAGAATGAAAGGAACAGTAAAATGGTTTAATAGAAACAAAGGATATGGATTTATAGAAGGTGAAGACGGAAAAGAATATTTTGTGCATCACACAAAAATAACAGAAGGAACATTTATACAAGACAATGACGAAGTATCCTTTGAAACTGAAGAAACAGAAAAAGGAATGCAGGCAAAAGACGTTAAATTAGCCAAAAAACAAAAGGAATAAATTTTTTATTCCAACACTTCAAGAACTCTTGCTTTAAGCTTTGTCTTCCCTCCTGTAGGAGCAGACAATGACTTACCGCAAACAAGACAGTGGACTTTGGTAGAAGATTTTCCAAAAACAATCTGCTCGTTCTTGCATTTAGAGCATCTTACCTTGATGAATCTTGATTTTGGCTCCTTGACTAACCCGTTCATGTCAAGTTTCTCATTTTCTATTTTTTTTCCAGTCATTTTAAATTTAAGTGTAACATTTTCTTTTTTTCCGTGAACATAGTGAACCATAATGCTTTCTTTTACCTGAGGTGGCTTTTCTTTCGCAAAGAAAAGGGTCTATGTTATTCAAATAATGTTTTCTTTGCCCTGAACCCTTTCTTCTGAAGAGTTGATTTCTTGCATTTGGAACACGTAAACTTAAGATTGGTTTTCTTTGAAATCTTTGCACCAGTCATCTTGAATTTTGAAAGAGCAGGTTTTGAACCCCATTTTCCCTTGTTCCCGAATCCAGTTCCAAGACCTCTTTTCTTGGCTCTTTGAATAGAACCGTGCTTCAAACCGCCCCTCTCCTTGCCTTTAACCACACTAATCTTATGTTCAGTATGTTTCTTGCAATATTTGCAATACTTTTTTTTGGTTTTTGGTAGTTTCATTCTTATGCCTTGTATTTTTCTGCACTAAAATACTAACTAAAATACTAAAATGTATTTTCCCACAAGAGTATTTATTTTCTTGCATTAAACTATTTCAGACCTTTTCAGCCCTCTCATTCTTGGCCAATAACTCACCAACATCAGACGGGAGTTCGGCGAGGTCATCATTTTCAAAAGGCCCATAAATATGTCCGTCCACACCAACAAACTTGGGAACAGCACTTAAAAACCTTACTGTCATCGTGCTACTCCCCCCATCACTCTTTTCATCACTGTCAGTTGCACCAACACTAGAGTTCTCCGAATCTTCGGTTTTTATAGCTTTTGGTTTACCAGGTATCTTGCCTTCAAGAATACTATTAAGGATAACATCCCTGAACTCCACCAAGTCACTGCAAAGCCTGTCATAAAGGACCTCCTCTTGTTCAAGAAGATTCTCAGTGCCGTGCCCGCTTCCAGTGATTGATTTGGATAAGGCCATATTAAGGATTTTAAGTTCCCGCCGGTCATAAAACTCTTTCAAGATTCTCTTTATGTTTTGTATCTCTTTCTTAATTCTGGTAATCTCATCACCAAAAAGAGTGCTTTTGCCCTCTTGTAAATCAACAAAATCCTGTTTTTCCTTAAGATAACCAACCACATTCTTAAAAAAGTCATCATCTAATTTTTGGAGTTCAGTTCTGTTCTTCTCCCTTCTAAGAAGTTCATATAATGTTTCATAAGTAATCACGACTTCAGTCATGCTAAAAAGAAGACCAATAAATTTAAATGGATTTAGTTTTCAGAAAACACATTTCAGAATGGATAAGTCAAGTCATGTGCCTCGCAAAAACCCATTATGATTGCATAAACTTTTAAACCCTAATGCCAACACAACAATATGTTCAAGCTCTTCAAGAAAAAACTAAAGGATGCAATAAATCTCTTCTCAAAAAAAGCAGAGCAGGAGACAAAAGAACAAGAAGAAGTAGTTGAACATCCGGCAAAAGAAGTAAAAGAAAAAACAAGAAAAGAAACAACTAAACAGCAGAAAGAGAGAAAAGAACAGAAAAAAGAGAGAGAAAAGAAAGAAAAAAAAGATAAACGCAAGCAAGAAGAAAAGCAAAAAAAAGAAAAGCACGAACCAAAACAAGAGCCAGTAATAGAACCAACAGAACCAGAGCCACAAGAAAAATTAGAAGAACCTCAAAGAGAAGAAGAAAAGGAAAAACAGCTCAAGGAAGAAAAACACGAACCTCCAAAAGAGAAAAAATCATTTTTCAGGAAATTAAAGGAGAAAGTAACACACACGAGAATAACCAAGGAACAGTTTGACAAGCTTTTCTGGGATCTTGAAATAACACTTCTTGAAAACAATGTAGCATTGGAAGTAATAGAAAAAATAAAACAGGACTTGGAAGCAGAAATAATTGATAAGCCAATAAGGGACATAAGCAAGACAATTCAAAATTCATTAAGGAACAGCATAAGTGAAGCATTAACAACTAAGGAGTTCAACATAATCCAGGAAATCAAGAGTAAAAAAACAAGGAGCCAAGGACCTTACATCATTGTTTTCGTGGGAACAAACGGCTCTGGAAAGACCACGACAATAGCAAAAATATCCCACCTGCTTAAAAAAAACAATATAACTTCTATGTTAGTGGCAGCAGACACGTGGAGAAGTGCTGCAATAGAACAACTGGAAATACATTCTAAAAAACTAAAAGTTCCGCTCATAAAAACAAAATACGGAGCAGATCCAGCAGCAGTTGCCTTTGACGGCATAGCAATGGCAAAAGCAAGAAAAATAGATGCGGTATTAATAGACACAGCAGGAAGACAGCACAGCAATACAAACCTGCTTCAGGAAATGGAGAAAATAATAAGAGTCACGAAACCAGACCTGAAAATTTTCATTGGAGAATCAATAACAGGAAATGACTGCATAGAACAAATAAAACAATTCAATCAAACCATCGGTATCAACGGCATCATACTCACAAAAGCAGATGTGGATGAAAAAGGAGGAACTGCAATTTCTACAAGTTATGTCAGCAAGAAACCAATTCTCTATCTCGGCACCGGTCAGTCCTACGACGACCTTAAGCCATTCAACAAACAAGAAATCCTCAGGTCACTTGATTTGGGGTAAAATAATCAACAAAAAACCTTACGCTTTTATGTAAGAAATACCCCAGATTCCTTACGCTTTTAGGTAAGAAACAACACAAACCCTAACTCCCCACAGAACGCAAACCAACAACACCTACCCAACGCAACCCCACACTTCAAAACAACAATCACGCACATACCGACCAACAACACACAACAAGCCACACCCAACAAGACGCAAACAATCCACATCACACAACGACATCACAGGACGCAATCACACACCTCAAAAAAGATTTTAATATTGCCGACCACAAAAAAATAAAAAATTGCAGGGCAATTTTATTATCACCTACCACCCCTCTCAACCCAACCAAAAACTTAAATACACCTCTCACTAATCCACATATATGAAAAAAGAGGTAGTAATAATCATAACAGCACTCCTGTTTCTCATAATCCTGACCACTTGCTCACAAGCACAAAAATGTAGTGAAGGATATCTCGACAACTACAAGTGTCAGCAAAACACCCTGCTAAGAGAATACCAGACAAGTTCCTGTCAAAAAACGTGGAAAGAATACAAGGACTGCTCAGAAAAAGACATCTGCCCTATGTCAGGAAACACCCTTTACAAGTATTCCTGTAAAACACCATTCCTCGGAATAGGAAAAGCATCTTGTCAAGCAGAAAAAATCCAATGCCTGGAAAACAAGAAATGTGCAGTTTGGGGTTGCACTGAAAAAACAAAAGCTCTTTGCAAAGATGGAACAGAAAACGGAAAATGCTCATCAAAAACATTGAAGGGAATAGGAAAGCCAAAATATTGCCAAGACGGAGAATTAACAGACAACTGCCAGTTATGCGGATGTGAACAAGGACACTGTCTCTCAAATGGAAAATGCCTCTCAACACTGACAACAGAACCAGCAACCAAGAACAGGCCTCCAGTAACCACCAACCCCCCGCCGCTCTATTTGGTAGAAACCCAGGAAAACCTGCAAAATCTCTTGGATTTGACAGTATATGCATCAGACTCTGAACAACAACAATTGGAATTCTCATTTGAAGAACAAGAAACGTTCACTTCAGAAATAATAGACTGCACCCTTTCTCAGGATGCAAGATTCAGCTGCAACAAGCCAAAACAAGAAGGAAGAATAACAATACCTGTCATAGTGTCAGATGGAGAAAAACAATCAATCCTGAACATCAACATAGACGTTTTTCCAGCAACAACTTTCGGGGATTTGGGACCAGGAGGAACAAGTTTTAATTCTCCTCCAAAAGCAGATGCAGGAGAAGACAAAATAGCTTTTCCATATCAAAAGATAATCTTGGATGGTTCAAGGTCATATGACAGGGATAACAATATTCCAGAAGACCAGACTGCCTACGCGTGGTATCACAAACAGGAAATAATTGGATATGGAAAAGTAATAGAACATATCTTTGAGACACCAGGAAAATACACAATTTTCCTGAAAGTCACAGATTCAAAAGGTATTTCATCAACAGATAAAATAACTGTAACAGTAACAGAAAAAAGAAAATGCAAAGACACGAAGACAGCTTATTTTCCAATAGACACACTCTGCAACAGCAAATGGCCGACAAAAGAAGGAAATTCCATCAACATAAACTCTGAAATCCTCTCTTGTAATCTTTTTGAGGTCTGTGATGATTCAATAGATTACATAATAGAAGATGCCATCTCCTGCTGCAAAGACAGGAGCATTGAAGAAGGAGACAAGAAATACGCCTGTGACTACGCTATAAAGAACTCTGGAAAATCACAAAAAAAATGCCAGGCCCTCTACATAATCCAATCCTTGGGAGGAAGCGAAATATATATGAAGGATTATTTTGAGGCAGAGATGTGTTGTTATGGTGAAGAAGCATTATGCACAAACCCAGCAGACCTGTATAAACCAAGACCACTGCCAACAACAAGATTTGATTTAAACAACATAAGGTGTTATACCACAAGAACAAAAAGAGAAAAAGGAGAATGGTTATCAGACACAAGAATAGACAAAAACAACATCGCGCTTTCAGATATTCCAGTTCACGCATCAATAAACATCTTAGGCACAGGAACCTGTGTGGATTATTCAGCAGCATTAACAACTCTTCTGAGAAAAGCAGGATACAAGAAAAATGAGGCATATACAGTAGAAAGCCCCACCCACGCATACAATCTGGTAAGATTCCCTTATGACAAGAAATACACTGTTGTGGACACAACAGGAAACAACAATCCAGCAGTAATTCTGGGAGAAACACCTTCGTCAATACTTTTCGGATTTGATTATTGCGGGGAAATAAAAAAATGCTACAATGATAAGGGGCCAACACTATGCCCAAGCCAACAAGATATCTATGGATGTGAAAACACTAAAGTTAGTTTCACGATGAAAACCTACTACACAATTCAAAAGGCAAAAAATGTTGTGGGTTCATTTTTCACTGCAATAAAAGAGGAGGTTACAAGATGAATATCAGGATAAAATTAACTTTGCTTGTATTGTTTATGGCATTCACATTGGCAACAGCATCAGCACAAGACCTAAGCATTATCAGGGAAGCTAAAAATCAGGTAACTGTAGGAGAACCACTGGACATAAGAATCTCCTTGTTCAATCAAGGAACCAGCCAGAAGTCAGTAATAATAGAAGAAAGAATTCCAGAAAATTTTGAATTGCTCAACCCGCCAGAACCAACAAAAACAAAATATTACAATGGAATAACAGTTTCTTTCTTGGAATGGGAACTCAGCATCCCGGCAGGAAGGTCGGAGTCAGTGACATACACTATCACTTCACAGCGTCCAGGAGATATCACAATTCCGCCAACAAAAATAACAGACAAATCAACAAGCACAATTCTCCAGGGAGAAATATTTCAGCTCACAGTAAACTGTGAAGTAAATGCCATATGCGAATCAGGAGAAAATTATCTGAATTGCCCACAGGACTGCCCCACAGGTTCAAAAGATGGGATATGTGATTCTATGGCAGATGAAATATGCGACCCAGACTGCACCAAAGATCCGGACTGCACAATCCTGAACAAGATAAACCTGAAGCGCACAATCTTCATAATCTTGGCAGCAGTAATCATCCTAATAACCATAAGAATAACAAAAAGAAAAATAAAAGAATCCAGGTACCTCAAGTAGAGTCAAGTAAGTTAAATCACCAAAATAAGGTTTAGTTACCCAAACAATAGTTAGTTACCAAAGCAGGTTTAGGAAATAATCTTGCCGCCTTGTATGCTCACGCATTTATTATTCTCGCACCTGCACTCATCTATTTCAGGATAACCGCAAATCCCGACCATTCCCTCACCCTCACACTCTTTTCTCACTGCCTCAACATCAGGCACATAATCTGCATTCACGCAGCGAGGATAATAACCACAACAGCTTCCAATATTCTTCACAACACAATCTTCATCAAGTTCACAAAAATAAGGATTTTCAACACTGCCACCAGAACCACCACTGCCATTCTCACCGCATCCAAGACAAAATAATAAAAACAAGAACACAATACCAACAACAATCTCCTTCTTCACAATAATATTATCTTTCACAACAATCTTATATCTCACACTAACCACCCTTTCAACATTACGCAAGAACACACACTTGTATTTAAAACTTCACCATAACTTCAACTTACCTCAAACTCAAAAAAGCATTTATATACAAGAAGATAAACCTAAAATTATGAAAAAAGACAAGAAGTTCATACTAGTAGACCTTAATGACGAAAGGGCAAAACAAATAGCACAGAGCATATCCAACGAAACTTCAAGAAAAATACTGGATTATCTCGCAGGTGTGGAAGAAGCAAGTGAAACAGAAATATCAAAAGCACTCAATCTTCCAATAAGCACAATACATTACAATCTTAAAAATCTAAAAAGTTCAGGATTAGTGGAAGTCAAGCAATTCAGCTGGAGCAAGAAAGGAAAAAAAATAGATTATTACAGACCAGCAGAAAAACACATAATTCTGTCACCAAGCAGGGAGGGACCTAAAATGAGAATTCTTAAGACAATATTACCAATAGTTTTTGGATTAGCCATAATAAGCATATTCTTAGGATTACTTCTGCCATCAGGGCAGCACCAACCATTACAACAGGGAATAAATACTTTCAATTCAGTTGATGAAATAAAAGAGTTTATCAAAGACCACAAGATATCTGAACCAATTTATGAAAGATTATATGATTCCATAGCACCTACAATGACAAAAACAAGTATGGAATCTGCAGATTCAGCAGGAGGAGCAAGTGACTATTCAACAACAAACATTCAAGTAGAAGGTGTGGATGAAGCAGACATAATAAAAAATGACGGCAAGTACATCTATATAATATCAGGCACCAAGCTGATGATTATAAACGCTTATCCAGCAGGAGATATGAAGATTTTAAGTGAAATTAAGTTTGAAAACCAGCCAATAAATCTCTTTGTTAACAAAGACAGATTAATTGTTTTCACAAACATCTATGAACAATACAAATACGACCCAATAGAAGGAGCAAAATGCCCAGGAGGAATGGAAGGTGCAAAATGTATCCCAGCTCCAAGAGAAACAAGAACAGGTATTATTATTTATGACATCTCAGACAGGAAAAATCCGAAAATAGAAGAACAAATGAGTATCTCAGGAAGATACTTCAGTTCAAGAATGATAGGCAATTATGTGTATGCAATCTCCAATCAGTACATCAATGAACCAATCATTATGCCATTAATAGAAAAACAAGGGATTTACAAGCAGATGGAACCACAGGACATATACTACGATAACATAAAGGATTATTCATTTCAAAACACCATCATAACAGCAATCAATATTGGAAATGGAGAAACCTCTGAAAAAGCAGTGCTTTCAGGAACAACACAGGAAATCTACGTATCTGAAAACAACATCTACACCATTTTTACGATGTATCCAAACCTGTATGAAAGCATAGCAGACACAAACACAGAAACAACAAGAGTTCAGAAAATATCCATAAACAAGGATGAAATTGAACACGTTGCAACAGGAGAAGTCTCAGGAAAAGTCCTGAATCAGTTTTCAATGGATGAGTTCAGGGGAGATTTCAGGATAGCAACAACAATAGGGGAAGTGTGGAATGAGGAAACAAAATCAACCAATAATATTTACATCTTAGACGAGGATATGAAAACAATAGGAACACTCGAGGGATTAGCACCTGGCGAGAGAATATATTCAGTGAGATTTATGGGTGAGAAAGGTTATGTGGTAACTTTCAAAAAAGTGGACCCTCTTTTTGTGATAGACCTTTCCAACTCAGAAAACCCAAAAGTTCTTGGCAAATTAAAAATCCCGGGCTACTCTGATTATCTCCACCCTTATGATGAGAACCACATAATAGGAATAGGAAAAGAAGCAATAGACGCAGAACAGTCATTAATAGAACAAAGAAATTTGGATTTTGCTTGGTATCAGGGAATAAAAATAGCCCTCTTTGATGTATCAGATGTCAATAATCCAATAGAACTGCATAAAGTAGTAATCGGAGACAGGGGAACAGACTCAGAAGCATTGTACGACCATAAGGCCTTTTTGTTCAGTAAGGAAAAAGAGCTTTTGGCAATTCCGATAACACTCGCAGAAATTAAAGGTGAAAAATCTAGTGATAACCAATATGGAGAACACACTTTTCAGGGAGCATTCGTATATAAGATAAATCTCGAGGACGGGTTTGTGGAACAAGGAAGAATCACTCACTATAGCAGCGAGGATTATTTAAAAATGGGCCGTTATTTTTATGGTGACAAGAACATAAGGAGAAGTCTGTATATGGATGACACCTTATACACAATCTCCACCACGATGATAAAAGCAAATGACCTAAGCACAATAAAAGAATTAAACAGCATCAGTTGGACAAAAACAGCATAAGGACAGCATAAACCCCAAAGTTCACCTACCTAAAACCCCACCTAACAAGAACATTGTCCACATTATAGATGCTCATCTCTATTTTGTGGACAATTGAATTTGTCTCAGCATAATTTCAAACATCTTAGTGCAGTATTTCTTGTATCCCCCCGTATTATGTGAATCAATAGCTTCATAATACTGCATCCTATTTTTTACAGGAACAAATAGTTTGGGATATTCTGCTTTCATCAAAACCCAGTTCATTAAAGCCCTTCCCGTTCTGCCATTCCCATCCTCAAAGGGGTGAATTTCAACAAATTTAGCATGAATCAAACAAGCCATCACAAAAGGATGAAACTTCTTTTTGTTCCCATAATAGAACTTAATCATTTTTTTAAGTAATTTAGGCACATCTTTTTCATCAGGAGGAACAAAATCAGCACCACTTATCTTTACCGGAAAAAATCTTATTCTCCCAGGATGAATTACCCCCGTATTCTTTGTAAGAATTCCATTAAGTTCTTCAATAAATTCAATAGCCATTTTACCTTTATATTGTTTTAAGAAATCAAATGCCTCTCTCCCATTAATGGCCTCATTATAATCTTTGGGAAGAGCACCAGAAGGGATTTGTTTCTCATTAATTATGAAATAAGTATCTCTCAAAGTTAAACGATTTCCTTCGATTGCATTAGAGTTATATGTGAACCTTATAACAAAATCCGACTCTTCTTTTTCAATAATAGTTTTAGGCAGGATTTTAATATGATTTTGAAATGCCTCCTTGAAATCATCAATAACCTCCAGTTTATTTGCATCAATAAAGTCCTGATTGTATATCTTATACTGTTCTAGCTTTAACCCTTTTAGTTTTTTAGCAATAAGTTCCTTAGAAGGTTTTTCAGTCCCTAATTTTATCCTAATCTTTTTCCATTTATTTGCTCCAAGCCTCAAAGTTTTTCCTAAATAATAGAATGTTTTGTTTCCTGATTTAATTTTGTCAACATAAGCCATACTATACACTATTGTCCACATTGTATATAAATCTTTCTATTTTGTGGACAATAAAAACCTCCCATAAAAACCTTCCATCTATGTAACCGAAAAGTTTAAATACTACATTTAACATAGATTACTAAAATATGTTAAGTATAATTAACAAATAATATGGTTAACGAAGATTTAATAATTAATATTTTAGAGAGAAATAATAAATGGTGGAAAGAAGAGTTCAAGCTAAATTTTAAGCCAAGAGAGATTTACGAAAACATTAAAAAGTTTATGCACACAAAACAAATAATCTCTTTAACAGGTTTGAGAAGAGTAGGTAAAACCACTCTAATGTGGAAAATAATTCTGGACTCTCTTGAAAAAATTGACAAAAACAATATTGTTTATTTTTCTTTTGATGAACTCAAAGACATCAAAATAAAGGACATTATGGAAATCTATGCCAAGTTAATGAAAAAAGAATTAACAAAAGAAAAATATTTGTTCCTATTGGATGAAATACAAAAACTAGATGGCTGGGAAGAGCAGATTAAAAGAATTTATGACGAACATCCCAATATCAAATTTGTAATTTCAGGTTCAGAGTCCCTGTTCATAAGAAAAAAAATGCGGGAAAGTCTGGCAGGTCGGATGTTTGAGTTCAAAATTGAACCTCTTAATTTTAGGGAATTTCTTATGTTTAGGGGAAAAAGTTTCCAAAACATAAAGCTTTATGAAAAAGAAATCCTTAGGGAATTTGATAATTTTTTATTGTGCAATGGATTTCCAGAAATTGTTGACGAAGAAAAAGAGATTATAGAAAAATACATAAAAGACAATATAATCGAAAAAATTATATATCGGGATATTCCGCAGATTATATCTATTAGAGAACCATCAGTGCTGGAAAATTTATTAAGAATAATTCTGCATGATCCTGGAGAAATGATAAATATCAATGAACTTGCTAAAGAATTAAATGTGTCCAGGCAGACTATCTCTCTTTATTTAGATTACTTGGAAAAATCTTTTCTCATTAAAAAGCTGTACAACTTTTCAAAAAATGCAAGAAAATCCCAGAGAAAATTAAAAAAATATTACCCAACAATTATTTCTCCGGACATTATTGGAAAAAAAGATATGATAGGCAAGGTATTTGAAACAGCAATGATTCTGCAACTCAAAGCAGAGTTCTTTTGGAGAGATGCATATAAAAATGAGGTAGATATCATTAAACTGAACAACGACATCATACTTCCAGTTGAAATAAAATATTCAAAAATTGAATGCCGGGGATTGGGACTATTTATGAAAAAGTTCAAGGTTAATAAGGGTATGATAATCACTTATAATAAAAAAGAAAAAATCAAACAAAATGCAAAGATTATAGAAGTTATCCCATCTTATGAATATCTGCTCAAAAATCAACTATAACCCTTTCTAGAGATCCTTCAACACCAACCACCTAACTCCACGCCTATGAGCGACGATACAAAAAACACCAATAACAAAATCACCTTAATAGGCATAAAAACATCATTCAACAAAGGTTTATAAATTTTTTTAACAACAGACTGTCCATGAACAAAGATGAAAAAACCAAAGAAATGATACATACACACTTCTCAACAATAGAACCAATCTACGAACAACTAAGAAACACAGACCTGGAACCTATTCTAATCATCAAAGAAAAACTAAAAAAACTAAAAAAAATTAGGGCAGCAGATGTCGGATGTGGAAAAGGAAGATATGACAAGCAATTATTCAGATTCCTAAAGAAAAAACGCCTTTATCTGACCTGCATAGATAATAATGAGAATATGTTAAAAGGACTCACCACAAACCTATTAGAAAACAAAATAACCAATTTTGAAACAAAAAAAGCAGAATCAAAACACCTTCCACTAGAACAAAACTCTCTGGATGCTGTCCTAACATTCAACGCAGTCCACCATTTCTCAATCAAAAAATTCCTAAATGAATCAACAAGAGTCCTAAAAAACAAAGGACACCTATTCATCTATACTCGTCTAAAAAGTCAAAATGAAGAAAGCATCTGGGGTCAATACTTCCCAAAATTCAAGGAAAAAGAAACAAGATTATACACTTTAGAAAAACTAAGAACCCATATAAAAGAAACACCAGACCTAAAACTATGGTCCATAGAATTCTTTGAATATGAAAGGGAATCTGTATTAAAAGATTTGGTAAAACAAATCAAAAACTGTCATTATTCAACATTATGCTTCTACAAACCAGAAGAATTTAAAGAAGCCCTGGAACAATTTAAAAAAAATATTAAAAATGAATTTGGAAACAACCCGGTAACCTGGAAGGACAAAAACATCATGTTCATAGCAAAAAAAGATGTCAAACCCACTTCTTAAGACTAACCTGCTCTTTTATGTCCTTAATCAACCTGCTTCTTCCAACAAACTCTTCAACAGGAATTCTCAAACGTGAACCCGCACACTTCAACGCCTCACCTAATCCACAAAATCTCTCTCCCTTCCCCCTGAAACAACTCCTGCTCACTTCCCTCAACACCCCAACACCAAGAGGAGCATAATATTCAGGTCTTGCCTCTCTCAGAACAAGCACGCTCGCCTGTCTCCTAATCTTGTTCAAATACTCGCAGACAGCCAGACGATTAGCATAATAAGCACCAGTAACTTCACCAGCATATTCTTTTCTTTTGTAAGCAGTCTCATAATCCATCATGAAATAAGCACCAGAGGAACTGGGATTCCACACGCTTCCCCCCATCTTCGCCTCTATCACTTCAAAACTAAAAACACGCGGAATCAATATGAACTCATAATGATTACCCACATAATCTCCGTGGAAAACCATACACTCATTAAGCCAATTATATCTTTTCACATTTTCCACCAACATTCCAGAAACAAGATTATCAACAGCAGTAACCGCCCACCTTGAAGGAACAAGTTTCCTATCTCTTTTCAGCCCAAGAAGTCCTGCACTCAAAAGCTTACTCAAACTGCTGATTCTCACATCTTTTGAATAAAGATTTATCACCCCATTTGCTGCTTTCAACCCGTCATCACTAACAACATAATCAACCTTATGGGGAATTTTGGGATTGCTCGTGATAATCGCCTTTCTCAAAGGTGCGATATTTCCAATAGGTGCTGTTTTCTTGTCAAGTTCAACTTTAACACTCGGTTTCTTGCTAAGCTTGAAGTCCATATCACACGGCTTCTGAGCCATACTTACTTCCTTCATGACACTCAATAGCTTCCCACCCCCACACACATTAGAAACACCCCCTTTGACATCAGAAACAAATCTTGAATAAATAAGAGAACCCCTGCAGCCAAGTATGTCCTCTATGTCCATGCCACGGGCAAACCATTCCTCTGCACAACTAAGCTTTCCAGAATCCTGCAGATGCCCCACAGGAGATAATATCCCGGCAAAAACATTGGGATAACCATAACGGCCAACAAAAATCTCCGGAGGAGAACTCCCGGAAAAATCCAGCTCAACTTTCTTGACTCCGCCTAATCCAAACTTCTGATAAATCGGACAAAACTCCCTGCCACAATAACGCCGGGGGTTCCGACCCTTGCAAATAAAACAATCAGCCATAAAAGAAAAGAAAACACACCAGATATTTAAATCCTACCAGCTCACCTGTCCGTTAGAACCGGCTCAAACACTTTAACACTATCAACATTATAAACAGGAACACCAAAAATATCCCTCCCCAAGTTAGATTTCCAAACTTCATAAACACGCCCTTCCCCCCTCACATACAAAACCCTGTT